>JAGLDR010000125.1 GCA_023145475.1 bacterium | reverse complement strand
ATTGGAAGTGACGATGTAAAATTGTAAAAATTATCTCATTCCTGTATCTTGAATAGAAATTTATTCTCTTGGAGGTAGATATGAGATTTCTTAGACTTTTAGTGGTTTTTCTTTTCCCTTTTTTACTTTTTGCAAAAGGTGAAATCCACAAAACAAGAGGTTACTTCTCAATTGAGGTAAAAAAGAGTGGCGTGTGGCAAGAGATTGAAAAGGTTTCGTTCTCTGAGTTCAAATCAACGAAGAAGGTTGTCCTCTCTGAAAAGGTTAGTAATATTAGATTGATAAAGGTTGGTGGAGGTGCCTCTCACATTGATATGGTTTCGCTTGAAGGGCGGACACCACAAGGCAATTCTCTTCTCTCCTCGCGTGATAAAGCGCTCTACCATGTGAAGGGTGAGACACTACTTCATTTTAACAAAGCAGGCAGAGTTTTTGAGATGTCAGCGCGGATTGAGCCAGAAAAGATTCTTCCCTTTGCGTTTGATTTTCCAAAAATAAATCAGTTTAAGAAGATAAAACACAACTCATCGTTTTATCGTTATAAAATGAATGCAAAAAAACCGACACCTCTTTTCAGTGAGAAAACCGTTCCTGGCAGTGGCCACCCCGTGGGAAATACCATTGGATATGTGTGGAATGATGCAAAGAATCTCTATGTTAAAGTTGATTTTACGCCAGATAACACGATGGATGGTGGAAAAGATTACACATCGGTGCATATTCGTCAGAATAGTTCGGTAAAAACATTTACCATGAGTGCAGATGATACAAGTTGGGGTCTCCCAAAGTTTCAAAAGTCACCCAATGCTGACTATCCTCATAAAGTCTATGATTACAAGATTCCACTTTCAGAGATATCTGTTAATGATAACAAGATTGAGATGGCGTTTTCTGCATACGGAACAGCAGCGCCACAGCTCGGATTGACCGATGTTAATCGGTTTAACTACCAAATATATGCGCAACGCTATCAGCTTGTTATGCTGGCAGGAAATAGAGAGTTTCCTGATTACACCGGTTCTTTTGGTAAAATACATATAAACGGAGCCACTACTTCTCCCCTCTGCCAAACGATGGAGAAAAGTGATGATGGCAGGATGTTTACCTGTGACAAGGGCGTCGTTTCAATGAATGGTATTTCGGTCGCTATAAAGAGAACTCTTTTTGTTCCAACAGGAAAGGGGTATGCCAGATCTACAACAACAGTCTCTAATCCTAGCGGTAGCTCCATCACCCTCGACATCCAGCTTGAAAACGACTATATTACGAGTGATACCACCTATTATTTTCAGAAATCTGGGGGAAGTTTAGACGATCCTGGCGCGTGGGTTACGATGGATACAACACGGGCAACTTTGGTTAAACTTGGTGAAGTGAAGTATGGAAATGGGGGCGATGTAAGTGTTCCGACGGTTTCACATCCCAGTCGGTACGAAACGACATGGTCTGTCACCATTCCTGCCGGAGAGTCGCGGACTGTTATGAACTATTTTACCCAAAACTCAACATTTGCAGATGTAACCGCTGTGATAAATGCGCTCTATACTCAAGCTGACTCTGCGATGTTTGTTAATCTTGATTCTCACACACTTGCATCGGTCATAAATTGGCAGCTTGATGACAATGACGGTGATGGCATGATTGATCAGTGGGAAGATACGCACGGACTTGATAGCTCAACAGACGATTCAGCTTTAGATAAAGATGAAGATGGTCTCACAAATCTTGAAGAGTTTAATCTTGGCTCACATCCTGACAAAAAAGATAGTGACGAAGATGGTATTGAGGATAAAACAGAATATGATTCTGTTCCACAGACAGATTTGACAGATAGTGATTCTGATAACGATGGTTTTCATGATGGTGACGAAATTCTCTATGGTTCTGATCCACTTGATGGCGGTGATTATCCACAAATTGGGGCTGGAACCTATTTTGTTAATCCAGCAAGTTCATCGTTAGGCAATGGAACAGAGACAAATCCATGGAGAAAATTTGAATACGCAATCAATATGTTGTCCGAAAGTGAAGATGGCACCTATCTGTTGAAACTTTCAGATGGAACACATCCTATCTACTCTTTAAATCAAGTGAATATCGCAAAGGCGAATCTTACCATTGAGGGTTCTGACCATACAATGATAAGATCGGCATCACAGGATAGAGGGGCGCCGTTACTTGCTCTCAGCAGTGGTACCTCTTCAATGGTAATTAAGAATGTACGATTTGAGTCGTATGGAAAATACTCTTTTGCGGAAGCAGTACGGATAAATGCATCAAATATTGTGATTGAACGCTGTTCTTTCACTGGTTTTGATAGGGGAATTCGTACTCAGGGAGCATCAGATGTGGTGATAAAAAGGTCTCTCTTTTTTGATACTCAATGGGGTGTGCAAATTATCGGTTCTACAACTGCCACAACAATTTCTATACAAAACTCTTTTTTTGCATCTCCTGAATTACCGACAAGCCCATACACAATGACTCGGGCAGTTGATTTGTCAAACGGGGGTGGAAATCTAATCTTTGAACATAATACGCTTGTCGATTTTGATGGAATAGGAGTTTTTCTTTATGATGTAACAGGCGATGTTGTTGTAAGATACAATGTTTTTGATAACTTGGATGTTGGCATTCGTTTAAGTGGAATGACTGATGCGGCAAAGACAAACATTCATTGGAACTATTTCAACAACTCTACAACAAAAGATATTCAAGCACTCCACCCATCTGTTTATACAGAATCTAACAATACAATTGACATAGATCCTCTTATTCTTACGGAGAGTTTTAGACTCGATCCAACATCACCGATGATTGACGCAATTGATGATGTAACTGATCTTGTCACTGAAGATATTGAAGGAAGAGCACGACCATATTCAGGCAGTGTGGACAACAAAAAGGATATTGGATGCTGGGAATATTATCCACGATTTACCGTCTCATTTGTTGCGGGAGAAAATGGTTCGATTCATGGCGATCCAGCGCAAGAGATTTATGCCGGAGATGATGGTTTTCCCGTGACAGCCAACCCTGATGCTGGATATGAGTTTGATGGATGGAGTGGAGATTATGTCAGCACCGAAAATCCTCTTACCATCACTGATGTTGCTGGAGATATGACCATCACAGCGAACTTTATTCTTACTGAAGTCACTGACGAAGATGTTGATGAAGTTTCTGATGAAGATGAAAGCGTTGATAATATTATTGACGAAGATGTAGGGGCGCAAGATTTTGCGCCCGTTGATGACGACAGCGAAACTCCTGATGAAGTTGCTGATGAAACGACAGAAGAGATCGTTGATGAGACAGAAACACCTGACGACTTGTCCGACGAAGATTCGGAGTCGGAAACTATCGATGAAACAACAGAAGAAGCTGCTGACGAGACTGAAATATCTGATGAAGATGAGAGCGGTAAGAAATCGAGTGGTTGTTCAACGCTTATGATTTAACTGGCTACTCACTCTTTATAAACTTAAATGCAAGCAGCCCGCTTATCGCAATGAGTATTCCATTGACAAGAATAATATTATACAAATCAAAATGGTGAATCAAAACCATAGCAATGAGGTAGGCTAACGGGAATGAGCCATACGCGACGGTGTTGAGGATTGTGAAGAAACGCCCATGATATTCAGGAGATACATCTCTTGTATACATCGCAATTGCATTGATGTTGCTGGTGTTCAGAAAGAAGCC
>JAGLDR010000124.1 GCA_023145475.1 bacterium | reverse complement strand
AAGATAATCATTCCAATGACAATTATATAGATTGATTTCCCAAAAAAGATGAGAAAAAACGGGATAGAAATCAACAGGACGCTGTAGAGGATAAATTTAACATTTTTTGTAGTTACCTTTTTTGCAAAATAGGCTGAGGCGATAATTGCACCGATTGGCAGGCCACTTTCAGCAAATCCGAATGCTTTTGAGCCTAATCCCATATAGTTCTCAATAAGAATTGGTAGATAGACGGTCATCGGAATAAGAAATATATTTACCAGTGAAAAGAGAAAGAAAGTTTTGGCAATAATTGGTCGTTCTAAGATATATTTGTATATTGATTTTGTGTTGGATTCCTCTTCACTCTCCTCTGTTTCGTCTATTCTTTGCGGCGTGTATTTGATAAACATTTCGGTAACGGCTGATAGGAAAAATGAGATTGCGTCAAAAAGAATTGCATAAAAAACACCAATATATCCAACGAGTACACCACCTAAAGCGGCTCCAATGAATTGGGCGCCAAACTGAACGGTTGTGTTCAGAGCGATAGCCTCTTGCTGGTCCTCTTTTTTTACAATTGAGGGAATAATTGATGAGACTGCTGGATTAAAAAAGACAAGGGAAATATTTAAGAAAAAGACGGCGATATAGATATAAATTGGGTTTTGCACCTCCCAATAAATCAGTCCAGCCAAGACAAAACTGATTGCTGAAGAGATGTAGTCACTGCCAAAAATAATCCACTTCTTATTCCACTTTTCAACAAGTGGTCCAGCGCCAAATCCAAAGAGGAGAAAGGGGATTGAACTTACAAGCAGAGCTATAACAAATCCTTGATTATCCTTGAGTTCTGCGACAAAATACCACGAGAGAGCGATGAGATAAATTTTGCTACCGATTTGACTGACGAGCTGACCTTGCCAGAGAAGAAAGAAGTTTCTATTCCGTCGTAATATACTCATTTTATTCTCCGTTTTGTTCCCCGAAGGCAGGGGACTTCTTTGTTTTATCCCCCTCAGTCCCCCTTATTAAGGGGGAAGCCGAAGGTAGGGGGATCCTTCTTTAAAAATCGAATATTCAGCATGGTTATATCATCAGACTGCAGTGCATTTTTAGTAAATCTTTCAACACTTTGAGTGACGCTTTCAATAATTGCTGATGATGAATTAGCAGATTGTGGCTTCAGTTGATTTTGCAACCTTTCGCAACTATATTGCCTTTTTTCTGTATTAAATGCCTCTGTTACACCATCGGTATAGAGAAAGAGAGATTCGCCATATTTCAACTGTGTTGTATGTGATGTATAGAGAACATCTGAAAAGGCTCCGAGTGGTGGTGAAGGGTGTACGGCAACCATTTCTGAGCTATTTTCAGTGAGTTTGACAGGAGGATTATGACCCGCGCAACTAAACTCAATCTCACCTGTATGAACATCCAATATTCCAATAAAAACAGTAACAAACATACAGCTATCGTTATTTAATATCAACTCATTATTGACGATCGTCATCGTCTCTGCAAGCGATTTTCCTGCGGTTGCCGTTGCCTTTATCAATGTTTTAGATACCGCCATAAAAAGTGCTGCGGGAACGCCCTTTCCTGAAACATCTCCAATGACAAAGCAGAAGCGATTTTCATCAACAAAAAAGAAGTCATAAAAATCACCGCCAACCTCGCGCGCTGGATTTATCGTCGCAAAAACATCAAAATTGTGCGGTGTTGGAAAAGAGGGGAAGTGGGTGGGCAAGATTCCCATCTGAATTTCGCGTGCAATCTGTAGTTCACTCTCAATTTTCTGTTTTCCTGCGGTCACTTTTTGAAGATTATCTATATGCTTAACAAGCGAAACCTGCATATTATTAAATGATGTAGAGAGCTTTCCTATTTCATCTGACGATGAATCGTGTTCGATGTGGTGGCTGAAGTTCCCTGCTGCAATGACTTCTGTTATTTTAGAAAGTGCGGTAATTCGCCTGGTTGTCCGCCTTGTTACGACAATCACCGCTAAAACAAGAAGCAAGACACCAATAAATGAGATAATAAATGTCATTTTCGTGAGTCTGTGCAACGGCGCAAAAAGTTCATTCCGTGGAAAGACAATACCAATATACCATCCCATTGATTCTATTGGACTAAAATAGACAATATGTTCTTTGTCATCGAGTTCATAGGGAAGAAATCCCGTCGTTCCCTGTTTGATGCGTTGTGCAATCACCTTCAATCGATGGTTGGATAGTTCTGATGCGTACTCTGTCAGCGATTTTTTCATAACAATATTGCTATTTGGATGAGATATAAATCGCCCTTTTTTGGAGAGAAGAAAGATGTGACCACTTTCAAGAATAGAGATAGATGAAACGATAGTGTTAATCTTTTCAAGTGTTATATCTGCGGTGGTAACGCCTATAAAAAGGCTATCTTCGAAAATGGGCGTAGAAAAAGTCGCCATCAGTTTGT
The DNA here is from genome assembly GCA_023145475.1 of bacterium. Lineage (GTDB taxonomy): Bacteria > UBP6 > UBA1177 > UBA1177 > JAGLDR01 > JAGLDR01. The sequence goes on along the minus strand of JAGLDR010000124.1, from coordinate 582 downwards.
TGCCACCACCTTCGTCAAAATAGGGCTCACTCCAGAGTGCTTTTTTTCTCTTTTTTGGTTCTGCATACCATTTTTGATTGAGATAGTCATAACTCTTTTTGTTGAGATCTGTAAAGGCAATTTTCTCATCTTTCCGAAAGGCGTATGGTGAAAACTTCTCTCTTTCTACAGCGTATTTATATGGTTCAAAAGCGGCTGCCATACCAAATATGTTACTGTTGATTCTGACGCCACCTTCCAATTGTTTTTTTAATATTTCTGAGTTATTACTGTATGTTTGCGCTAAATCAGATGAAATTTCTTCAATCGGTTGTGTAATAAGCTCTATCTTATCAATCGCGCTACTAACGATAGTCTCTGAATTGATAATTGTCTGCTCTACCACGATAGAGACCGATGTTTTATAGCTAAAATAACCAACGGCAACCATTACAGGAAGGACAAGCAGAAGAGTTAAGAGGATATATTTTAAAGTGATACTATTTTTAATCATACCGAACTCATCACCGTAAAAGAGAGGATATTTTCACCATTTTCATACCGATATTCTATAGTATCAGCCATCTTTATCGCAAGAAATAT
>JAGLDR010000123.1 GCA_023145475.1 bacterium | reverse complement strand
CGGTAGAAAAGCACATTTCCCTTTTCATCAAGAGAGAGGTTTATAACAACAAGTATATCATCAGCTGTCTGGTTTGGGGGATAGGGAATATGTAATTCTGATGTTGTGTGAACATCAAGATCATACTTAAACCCAGACTTTTTCAATCGATCGAGTAGTGGTTTTCGTATTTTATCATATGCGTCAGAACCCCCTTGAATTGCTGCAACAAGCGCCTCATTATATCTCTTTTGCCCCAGTCTAATCGCCGCAATATTGAAAAAAGCGTTCTTTTTATATCGTCGAAGTTTGTCAGAGAAAGTCCTTATTTCCGTTATTTTTGTGAAATACTCAATGGCTTTTTCTTGATTACCTTGACTGTTGTAGATTTCTCCTGCATTGAAACGAGCAACATAGTGGTCTGCATCAAGTTTTAACGCCTCCTCAAAATAGGTGAGAGCCTCCTTCTGCTTGTTTTGCTTTATGGCATCTGTTCCTTTCGTGGTGAAAATATCCGCCGGAGTTGGTGTTACGCAGGCAGTAAGGAATATAAACACAAGTAAAATCAATGTCTTCCAATTCATCAAAGCTTCTCCTGTAAAACAGTTTGTATGAACCAATTCTTAAAACGCTCGCGATTGTATCAGATGCAACCGTGTGCGTCAAAAAACTCTCATTTTACCGATTGGATATAAAAAAAAATAAAGATATACTGTCTGTGGAGGAGTTGATGACACAGATTGATACTGAAATAACAATAACCTCGTTTGAATCAAGCAGGGTTCCTGCGTTGCCAGGCGTCTATCTTTTTATATCGCAAAAAGGAAAGATTCTCTACATCGGCAAGGCAAAAAATCTTCGAACCCGAATAAACCAATATATTCACAAACAGGACAGTCGGGTGCAGCTTCCATTTTTAATGGGCGAAGCAGAAAGAATCAGAGTGATTGTTACTCGCTCAGAACACGAGGCGTTGATACTCGAAGCACAACTTATCAGTAAAGAACATCCTCCATACAACATCGATTTGTTAGACGAGGGTCGTTATCCCTATATTGGAATAACGAAAGAAAAGTGGCCACGACTTCTTGTTATTAGAAGAAAAGGAAAAGGGTTTCGCTGGCTTGGTGGACCGTTCACCGATGTTGGTAAGTTACGAAAACTTATCACTGTTTTGATTGAGACTTTTTCTTTGCGTACTTGCAAGCGGATGCCGTCAAAGGCGTGCATAAATTATCAAATGGGTCGCTGTTCGGCACCATGCGAACAGAAAATAACTGCCAACGAATATGAACAAAATCTGACAAATGTCATCAATTTGCTGAAAGGAAAACAGTGGAACCGTTTTTCAGATAGACTCAAAAAAGAGATTTCAATCTCTGCTGAAAATCTCCATTTTGAAAAGGCTGCACTTCTTCGGGACGCACTTGATATGCTGCCTGTTTTGCGGGCATCATTGGGCATCGCTCTCAACAAAGATAGTGCACGCGATATTATTCTTTTTTCATTTTACTCGCCAATTTTTGTTATGTCAGTAGCTCGATATAGTGATGGTAAACTTACGCAACTATTCCACTTTACTGATAAATACTATGATAATACCTCATCTGCAATCACCGAATCACTTGCCGCATTTTATCGCAACAGAGAGCTCCCTGGTGAGATTTCAATCTCTTCTCCTGAGACTCCGTGGAAAGATATTGCGGCACTCTTTTCTCCACTTAAGATGGTAAAACGAATAACCAAAGAGACCCTCACTCTACTGAGAAATAATCAGCAAGAGGCGATTGGACACTGGCTTCGCACTCGTGAAAACAGCAAAAAACGGCTGGAAGAGCTTGGAAAATTTATTGGTCGTGTTCCTCTCTCAATTCTCTGTATGGATATCAGTACTTTTGGGGGAGAGCACACTGTAGCAGCAAGCGTTTGGTGGGAAGATGGTAAGTTTATAAAAAAAGAGTACCGCAGATTTCGCATAAAAACCATAGAGGGCGTTGATGATTTTGGTAGTTTGAGAGAGGCTGTCACCCGTTGTGCTGTCCACTGGGATGATGGCTCTTGGAAAAAACCACATCTCTTTCTTGTTGATGGAGGAAAAGGACAACTCAGCTCAATTATCCCACTAATTCCTGCTGAAATAACCGTTGCCGGCATTGTAAAAGATCGAACAAAGACCAGAGGTCACGAGATTTTAATCAATCAGAAAGGAGACGAGCTTTCACTAACAAACTCTTCACTTGCACTCCTTGTTAAAGCCATTCGTGATGAAGCTCACCGTTTTGTTATCACCTACAATCGGAATTTGCGAAAAGATAAGACAAAATCGCAACTTTCAACCCTTAAAGGTATTGGAAAATCAAGAGAACAATCTCTTTTGCGCTATTTTGGTACTTTTGAAGCGATTAGAAATGCAACAACAGACGATATTGAAAAAGTTTCAGGTATTTCCAAAGAACTTGCAAAGAAAATATATGACTTTTTTCACTTCAGCGGTACAATAAAATCATGAGAAGTTTTATCCTGTTGACCATACTTTTTACTACTGTTTCACTCTTTTCAGCGGAAGTGCGTTCACTTCCTGATGAGACCCACCCTGAAACATACTATATGAGTGGTGATGAGTTGCACACCTTTTTACAGAATCTTGCTGATAAACATCCTGAAGCCACACTATCAACAATTGGTCAATCATGGGAAAAAAGAGATATCTATTCACTAGAGATTGGTAATCCCGATGCTCCTGCTGTTTTTGTCGTCGGACTCCATCACGCACGAGAGTGGATTTCACTTGAGATGACGGCTCATTTTGCTGCTTTTTTGCTTGAAAACCGAGAAAACAACAGTGATATCGACAACTTGCTTAATCATGTCGACTTTCATTTTATTCCGCTGCTTAATCCCGATGGCTATCTTTTCTCTCGTGAAGAGAATCGCCACTGGCGCAACAATCGGCATCTTTTTGATGATGGACATATTGGTGTTGACCTAAACAGAAATTATGATGCAGCGTGGGTTTATAACGATGAACATCTTCATGGAGAGGCTCCATTTTCTGAACCTGAAACAACAGCTCTCAAAGAGTTAATAGAAAAAAAGATGCAAACAGGAGAAGTTGCTGGATTCTTCTCATATCACTCCTACAGCCAGCTCATTCTCTTTCCTCCTGGCAGCACAGAGACACCGTACGCAGATGTGGATATGATGCTTTCGACTGGCGAGACGATGGCAAAAATCATCAAAAAAGAGTGTGGTCGAGCATACACCGTCAAACAAATTTTTTATCTCTATCCTGTCTTTGGTGGAGCAAGTGAGTGGTTTCATGATGTGACAGGTGCGCCGGCGTTTACTATTGAATTGCCGCCTGCTGCTGGTGATCCTCAGGGATTTAAACTGCTTGCCGATGACATTCAATCTGTTCTTTATGAGCAGACTGGTGCTGCACTCTATGCAGTTGAACGGATGATTGCAGGAGAAGATGTCTCGTATGACGATAATAACAATGGCATTCTCAATTGGTATGAAAATACTGCGTGGGAAAATTTATCGTGTGATAGTGAAAATGAAGATTCTGATGATGAGAGAAGTGAAGGAGATAGTGATACCAAGACTGATGGCGACATTGAAATCATTGATTATTATGACGAAGATATTGCATTTGACAGTGAGAGTACGCCTGCACTGTCGGGTTGCTCTCTTCTGATTTTCCTCTAGAAACAAATCAGCACAATAAATTATAGATTTTCTTCTCTCGATTGCTATAATTGCCCCGACGGAGGTAACGATGATAAATTCACAAATTGCATATTTGGCAAATCTTGGCTCTCAAGTTATTTTATGGGCTCTCTTTATTGCCAGTTTTTTTCTGATAGCCAGCACTGTTGAACGACTGCTTTTTTACCGCAGGAACTTCTTGAAAAGCACAGAAAAACTGATAAAAGAGCTTGCTGTTCTCTCTCTTTCTCAGATGAAAGAACTTCTTACAAAGCAAAAAACAGTTGAAACTACTATTGTTCTTGATGCACTTGAGCAGACAAAGAATGACACAGATGAAAAGTTTGCTGCAGCTGTATCAGCGAGAATAAGCAGTATGAAACCTTCGTGGGAGCGCTCGTTTCTCTTCTTTTCTGCTGTTGGTTCAAATGCCCCCTTTTTAGGACTTCTTGGAACAGTTCTCGGACTTATGCAAAGTTTTGCTGACTTAGCTCTTGCTGCAAAACCTGATGCTGCTATCGCAATGGCGGGAATTTCAAATGCACTCATTACCACTGTTGCAGGCATTGTTATCGCAATTCCATCAATTATTGTGCTTAATTATCTCAAAGCGAGAGAGTCTGTCGCAATCGAGAATATCGGCGCAATTACCGATATAATAATCTCTGTTTCTCCACATAATGAGGCGTAAAATGAAAGTTGTTCTTGCGGGATATAATGTTGATGCTACCATTTTAGAAGAGCTGAAAACGAGGGCGAACTGGAGTGAAGACAATGTAACACCTGAATCGCTGAGTGCGTCATATGCACGCATTTCAAGAGATTCTCGCGATATTGGAGAGCTTCGCAGTGATGCCCGAGCATCCACCTCAACAAGCAGAAAATCAAACAAGGCAATTATTTTTGGACTTGGTCATGCATCTGTTGCGGAACACGCTGTATTTAACCTTGATATTACTGGGCTTTCTCGACTTGCAACAGAATCGTTGCAACAATTCAGGCTTGTCAGTTTTACTGAGAAATCGCAAAGATATATCACTCTTGATGGTGATGCAATTATACCAAAAGAGATTGTTAAAGCAGGATTTTCAGACAAATTCTCAGCACTTATCAAAAGACAAAACGAGATATACAGCACCCTTTACACAACAATACAAAAACATCTTTTTACAAAATACGCCGAAAAGATAAAAAAACCACTCGGCAAAATGACGGTCGATGGCTGGGCAAAAGAGGACGCACGATATGTCGTTGCACTTGCCACTGAAACACAGATGGGTATGACGGTAAATGCACGAACTCTTGAACATATGATTCGCAAACTTGCTGCATCTCCTCTTTTAGAAGTGCGTGAATTAGCTGACAATCTCTACAATCAGGCTCATAACTTAGCCCCATCAGTTATTAAATATACCGAGCCGACACCATACGATACCGCACGGATTACTGCTCTAAAAAAGAGTATTGCCCATACGATTTCTTCTACTCCTCAGCAGACAGAAACAGAGCTTGTCTCACTTGTTTCGCATACTCCAAATCCAGATAGCGTTCTTGTCTCTTCACTTCTTTTTGCCTATGGAACGGCTTCGTATGCAGAATGCTTCACCACTGCAAACAATATGAATGCCAAACAAAAACAAGAGCTTATATCAGTATCCCTTGCAAACAAAGAGAGTTATGACAAGCCAGATAGAGCATTTGAAAGTGTCAAATTTTCATTTGAACTTGCCGTAAGTGCAACAAACTATGCCCAATTAAAACGGCATAGAATCGCCACACAGTTACCGCAACCATATAATCTTTCACTCGGCATAACAACACCTGATATTATTGGAGAATTACAGCTTTCAGAGCTTTTTACTGAAGCAATCATAGCATCAGAACAGCTCTATGAAGAGTTGATTTCCGCAGGGGTTAAACCGGTGATTGCAGAGTATGCGTTGACAAATGCCCACAGGAGAAAAGTACTTGTTGATATGAATGCTCGAGAGTTATATCACTTTATTGCACTTCGCTCCGATCAACACGCTCAGTGGGATATTCAAAACAGCTCAAATGCAATGAAGAATTTGGCACAAAAGGTGGCTCCAATGACAACAATGGCACTATTAAGAAAAGACAATTGATTATACTTTTACAGGAGGTCTACAATGACTAACTCAATGCAATGGGATTTGAGTCCGCTCTATAACGGATTTGACGATGAAAATTACTCGAAAGACATTAACAGTATTATTGGTATGTTAGAGAATCTTGGCAGCTGGAGTGAAACACTTCCCGCTGACCCAAAAAATGGCGAGGAGGTAGTTCATCACTATCTAAAAGAGATGGAAGCAATAGCAGTAAAACTAGAAAACTGCAATCTCTTTGCTGAGCTTTCGTTCACTGTTAACACAAGTGATACCACCGCTCGCACCTATATGGAGCAGATGGAGCAACTTTCGGGCAAAATAGCACCAATCAAAGCTCGGTTTTCTGCCTGGCTCTCACACCACCCTCTTGATGCAAAGAAATCGTCTGATTCGCTTATTGTTGAACACGCATTTATCTTAGAAGAGATGGTTGAAAGTGCAAAGCATATGCTTTCTGCCAATGAGGAGCAGTTGTTAGCAGAGATGAAGAGTACCGGATCAACTGCGTGGGGAAATCTGCATGGTGAGCTGACATCAAAACTTGGTGTTGAGTTTCCTGATGGCTCATCTCTTCCACTCAGTGCCGCGCGAGCTAAAGCATATGAAGCTGATAGAAATGTAAGAAAAGAGGCATACGAATCCGAGATTAAGGCATATAAAAAGATTGAACAACCAATCGCTGCGGCTCTTAACGGCATAAAGGGCGAAGTTATTACGGTGGCAAAAAAACGCGCCTACGACTCTCCGCTTGATATGACCTTGAAGACAGCACGGATGGATGACGCTATTCTCGATGCGATGCTAACGGCAATGAAGGAATATATGCCAAAGTTTCATGAATACTACAAGGCAAAAGCACATCATGTTTCTGGTGATAACGCATTGCCATTTTACGATATGTTTGCGCCGATTGGAACAAGTTCACTCGTTTTCACCTGGGATGAAGCACGAAAGTTTATCGTTCGCCACTTTGGTGGTTTTAGTAAAGAGCTTGCCGAATATGCTGACAACGCTTTTGAAAAACGGTGGATTGATGTCTTACCAAAAGAGGGAAAAGTTGGTGGAGCATTTTGCGCTGGAGCACATGAAATTGGTGAAAGTCGAATACTAGTAAACTTTACTGGCAGTTATAACGATGTTCGGACAGTAGGACACGAGCTTGGACATGGCTGGCACGGCCACCAACTGAGAAAACATTCATCTCTCAACATCAACTATCCGATGACTTTGGCTGAAACCGCCTCCATTTTCTGTGAAACCATCATAAATGACGGTGCATTGTCAGAGTTGCCAAAAGATGAGCAGTTAGCCATTCTTGAAGCTGATATAAGTAGTTCTGGACAAGTGATTGTTGACATCTACAGCCGCTATCTGTTTGAAACTGATCTGTTTGCTCAGCGGGCAAAGGGCTCTCTCTCTGTTGACCAGATGAAAGAGGCGATGACCACCGCTCAAAAGGCTGCATACGGCGACAGTTTAGACAGCGATACACTCCATCCGTACATGTGGATTTGTAAGCCTCATTACTACGGCGCTGACTACAATTTTTATAACTTTCCTTACGCGTTCGGCCTCCTTTTCGCCAAAGGACTCTACGCCATTTATAAAAAAGAGGGAAGCTCTTTTGTTAATACCTACAACACCTTGCTGAAAGAGACAGGCGCAATGAAAGCGGCAGAAGTTGCAGCAACGGTTGGTATTGATTTGAGAGATCCTGAATTCTGGAAAGGGTCACTTTCTGTTATCTCTGATGATATTGATAGGTTGGTTGAGTTGTTGAAATCTTAGTTTGAGCTAAAAAAAGGGGGAAGGATGAGCGACCCAACCAATCAAATAATCATATATGAAAGCAGTGCTGGTAAGCCGAATATCGAGGTTCGTGTTGAAGGTGAGACAGTGTGGCTTTCACAGGCACAACTTGCCGAGCTTTTTAACACCTCGCGCCCTAACATTACCATGCACATCAAAAATATTTTTGATGAAGGCGAACTGAGTGAAAATTCAGTATGTAAGGATTTCTTACATACTGCCAATGACGCCAAGAGATACAATACAAAACATTATAATCTCGACCTTATCATATCTCTCGGATATCGCATCAAATGACCCGAAAAGTGCAAAATCACTAGAGTTTTTCAAAACAGTGCAAAACAAATTGCACTATGCTACCAACAAACAAACCGCTGCCGAAACCATTCACCAGCGAGTCGATGCCGAACAAGAGAGCATACAAAAATGCAAATGCAAGATTGGGTGGTAGAGCTGGACACCTTTGCCGAAATCTACGGCAAAGGTGTCCTGGTTGATGCAGGAAAAGTAAGCCACAAACAGGCAACAGAAAAAGCCGAAAAAGAGTACCGCAAATATCAGGTAAAAACCCTCTCGCCGGTGGAAAAAGCCTATTTAAAAACTATAAAAACCGTGCAAAAACAAGTTGAGAAGAAAACCAAAGGGAAGCAATGATTACCCTGACATTGTAACAAAGTATCATGAAATCATTATTTAATTCAATAGGTTAAGCGGATTCAGATGGTTCAACTGTTTGAGAAACATATTTTGTACTGTTTCACAGCGAAGATTTCTGATTATCTTGCGTGGATGAAGATATAAATTTCAATTGACTTTTATCTAAGAATAGAGTAAAAACAGGGAGTTCTTTGAGAGAAAAGAATAGATAAATGTTAGCAAAAAAAGGAATAACCATGAGCAAGTTAAAAAAAATGGCAGGTATTTTAATATCATTACTTATTATAGTATCTGGAGTATCATGCAAAAATAATTCTAACATTGATGCGATTAGTGATGCTACCACTAAATATGTAAGAAATGAAAAAACAATCTTACCACCTAAATCTGATACTTATACTACAATTGGTTCTCTGCCAGGATTAAAAGGGTTTGTCGTCAAATACGACGATAATTTTTATCGAGGGGGTGAATTATATTCTAAAGAAGGAATTCAAAGTTTAAAATCACTTAATATATCAACAATTTTATCAGTAGCACCGACTGAAGTAGAACGAAAAATGGCAAAAAAATATGGCTTAAGACTTTTTGAAGTTCCATTTACCAAAGAGGTAGGATTATCTAAAAGAGATTTAGAAAAAGTAATAAATATATTAAAAAAAGAGAATATGCCTCTTTATGTGCATTGCCACGGCGGAACACATCGTGGAGGAATTGTAGGTATGGTGTATCGGATTTACAAAAATAATTGGTCTTTAGAAAAAGCTTTACTGGAGTATGCTTATCTAGGAGGAAGTTTAAAAGATGATCAGAAGATGATACAGTCCATTAAAATGACTCCCATCTTAAACGAGAGTAAAAATAGATAGATTTTTTAATACTTAATAGGAGACATAACTATGGTTCATGCAATTATTGAGGATCTTCTTTGGAGACACACTGCCAAAAAATACGATGCAACAAGAAAAATCTCCCAAAAGGATCTTGATGTGATTTTTGAGGCACTTCGTCTTTCAGCATCATCTATTAACTCACAGCCATGGAAGTTCGTAGTTATTGAAAGCAGTGAAGCAAAAGAGAGAATGAGTAGAACTTTTGCTCATAAATATCAATTTAACCAACCGCATATTTTTGATAGCTCACAAATTATTCTTTTTGCCTATAACCCACGCTACACACGCGATGATTATGCCAAAGTAGTGGATAAAGGAATTGAAGATGAGCGAACCAAACCAGAGGGTCGAGAGAAGGCATTTGGTAGCTTTGTGTTTGTCGAACTTAATACCGATGAGACAGGAAATACAAGTGGGTGGACAAAAGCCCAGCTTTACATTGCACTTGGAAACACGCTGCACACTTTAGCTCGACTCAAAATTGATTCAACGCCGATGGAAGGCATTGATACCGATTTACTGAATGAAGAGTTCAAACGGGAGCTTGATGGCTATCAGTGTGATGTCGCGTTGGCTATTGGGTATCACCATCCTCGCGAAGACTATAATGCAAAACTTCCTAAGTCACGACGCAGTTTAGAGACAGTTTTGGTTCGTATATAAACTTTTCTCATAAGCTTGACTCCACAAATTAAGCGGAATCTATGGAGTGTGGCTCACAAATTCTTCATAGTTTTCCGATGAAATAACTTTTTGCAAAACAGTATTGTAATTAGCAAGAAATGTTTTGGATATTTTTCCTCGTTTTTGTGGGTTCCACTTGAATTCATACGCAGAAAACTCTTGATTATCAACTTCGATATAATCAATCTCTTGTTGTTGAATTGTCCGCCAAAAATAACTACCAACATCTTTTCGCTGATAGTTAAGAAGCTTTATCCGTTCTGAGACCATATAATTCTCAAAAAGAGCACCAATATCTGTCCGAGAATCTATCTTATTAAAATTTCCAATTACGGCATTACGAATACCGTTATCATAAAAGTATATCTTTTTGCCCTTTTTAATTTCGTTCCGTACATTCCCTGACAATGCGGGAAGTTTGAAAATGACAAACGCCTTTTCCAGTAAATCAATATATTTTTCAACCGTTTGGCTACTCACTTTTACCAACTTTGCTATTTCATTATATTTTACCTCGTTACCAACTTGTAACGCTAATGCTTTCAGGATTTTTTCAAGTACCACCGGTTTTTGAATTTCTCCCAGTGCCAAAATATCTTTATACAGATAGCTTCCAGAAAGCCATTTAAGCAAGTCTTTGGCATCGTGAGGTGTCGTAATAATTTCCGGATAGGATCCAAAAATAATCCGCTGTTCAAGCATTCTTTTTTCTTCGATATAGTTTGTTTCAGCTACCATTTCGTCGAATGTTAATGGAAAGAGTGTGTATTCAAATTTTCTGCCAGTTAAAGGCTCATTTATTTTGTTTGATAGCTCGAAAGATGATGATCCCGTTGCAATTATTTGAACATTTTTAAAGTTATCAACCATTATTTTTAGCACCAAACCAATCTCTTCAATTCTTTGAGCTTCGTCGATAAAGATAATGGTGTGATTCCCTATAAGTATTTTTAATTTAGTGGCATTTGGCTTGGTAAAATAGTCTCTTATGTCGGCGTCATCTCCGTTGAGAGTCAAAATTTTGTGACTCTCTCTGAAATCGGCAAGCAACATCTCTACAAAGGTTGATTTTCCAACCTGTCGAGCGCCCATAATTGTTATCACTTTTTGTCGGAATAGTCGCGATTTTACTTCTTTTAATAGTGTGCGTTCAATCATCTGAGTCCTCCTTGAAGAGCCATAATCTGTTTTTATTATAATATTTTAAGAATGAAATAGCAAAATATTATAATATTTTTGTAATATACTAGTGTGGCATCTACTTGACTTTCATCTAAAAACAGAGTAAAAATAGGGAGATTTTTGAGAATATCGAGAGGCAAAATAGCCAATGCAGAATAGTGAACCAACCAATCAAATAATCATATATGAAAGCAGTGCTGGTAAGCCAAATATAGAGGTTCGTGTTGAAGGTGAGACAGTGTGGCTGACACAAGCACAACTTGTTGATCTGTTTGACTCCAGTAAGGCCAATGTTAGTGAGCATATTAAACACATCTTTGAAGAAGCCGAATTGCAGCGTGATTCAGTTGTTCGGAAATTCCGAACAACTGCTAAAGATGGCAAGAATTACAATATAGAATACTACAATCTCGACCTAATCATCTCACTTGGATATCGAGTGAAATCTCAAATAGCCACCAAGTTTCGCCAATGGGCAACGGTGCGCCTGCGTGAATATATCATCAAAGGTTTCACCATGGATGACGAGCGACTCAAAGAGATGGGTGGCGGGAATTATTGGAAAGAACTTCTCGATCGTATTCGCGATATTCGTAGCAGTGAAAAGGTGCTTTACAGGCAAGTGCTTGATCTATTTGCCACCAGTCAAGATTACAGTGCAAAAAGCAAAGAATCCATTGCGTTTTTTAAGGTGGTACAGAATAAGCTCCACTATGCGGCACACGGAAACACCGCAGCTGAAGTAATTGCAAAACGGGCCGATGCGGGAAAACCGTTTATGGGTTTGCTGACATTCTCAGGCGGCGATGTCAGCAAAAAAGATATTGCCACAGCCAAAAACTATCTCATTGAATCAGAGTTAAAGATACTCAACAATATTGTTTCCGCCTACTTTGATTTGGCTGAAGTCAAAGCGATGAACGCTGAGCCGATGCAGATGCAGGACTGGATCATTCAGCTCGACCGCATGATAGAGACTTTTGATAAAAAAGTGTTGACCGATGCCGGCTCCATCAGCCATAAAGAGGCTATAATAAAAGCTGAAGCGCAATATAAGGAATATCAGACGCAAACTCTCAGCGAGGTGGAGCGAGCGTATTTGGATAGCATTACTGCTGTTGCGAAAAAGGTGAAAACAAAAATAAGAAGTACAAAATCATAATAATAGTGAATTTGACTTTCATCTAAAAACAGAGTAAAAATAGGGAG
>JAGLDR010000122.1 GCA_023145475.1 bacterium | reverse complement strand
TTGTTGAGATGTTTGTGGGTGTTGGTGCTAGCAGAGTAAGAGACCTGTTTAAGAAAGCTAAAGAAAAAGCTCCATGTATCGTATTTATCGATGAAATTGATGCCATTGGTCGTGCACGAGGTAAAAGTGGGAATATGGGTGCTAACGATGAGCGCGAAAATACTTTAAACCAATTGCTGACCGAGATGGACGGTTTTGCTTCAAACAGTGGAGTTATCATACTTGCAGCCACCAACAGAGCCGATGTTCTTGACCGTGCTTTGATGCGTGCCGGTCGTTTCGACCGCCAAATACAGGTTGAATTACCCGATATTAAAGAACGTAAAGCAATATTTGAAGTTCATCTGCGCCCATTGAAACTAAGTGATGATGTTAAAAGTACATTCCTTGCAAAGCAAACGCCGGGCTTTTCAGGTGCCGACATAGCTAATGTGTGTAATGAGTCTGCACTTATTGCCGCACGTAAAGAGAAGAAGATTGTTGAAAAAGAGGATTTCCTGGATGCTGTTGACAGAATTATTGGGGGACTGGAAAAGAAAAACAAAATAATTCCTCCTGATGAACGTAAGGCAGTAGCCTATCACGAGGCCGGCCATGCAACAATCAGTTGGCTGCTCGAGTTTGCACACCCTCTTATTAAAGTTACTATCGTTCCACGGGGGAAGGCTCTGGGGGCAGCTTGGTACTTGCCCGAAGAGAGGCAATTAACAACTACTGAACAGATATTGGACGAGATGTGTTCAGCCCTGGGAGGAAGAGCCGCTGAAGATCTTGTGCTGGGAACAATAAGTACAGGTGCATTAAACGATCTTGAAAAAGTTACAAAGCAGGCTTATGCTATGGTTACCTATTTTGGGATGAACAAAAAACTGGGTAACATAAGTTTCTTTGATTCGTCAGGCCAGAGTGATTTTGCATTTAGCAAACCATACAGTGAGAAAACAGCAGAAATGATTGACAAAGAAGTGCGTGATCTTATAGCTACTCAATACGAAAGAGCAAAAAAAATTCTCACAGAAAATAAAGATAAACATCAGAAATTAGCTGACATCCTTTTGGAACGGGAAGTCATATTTAGTGAAGACCTGGAGAAAATATTCGGTAAGCGAAAAAGAACCCACTTTATCGATGAAGAACCTGAAGAGGATGTGGCAAGCAAAAAAGATGACGCAACAGAAGAACCTAAAGCGGCACAAAAAGAGGACTCTGATGCAGATATAGAAAAAGAGAAGGACAATGAAGAAAAAAAGTCCTGAAGAGATCTCAGCTTTAGCCAGAGAAAATATACTGGCACAACTTAATAGTGCCAAAAGCAATATAGATTATCCCCTTTTGTCAGGCTTTACTGACGAAGGGGATTTTGTTTTTCCTAAACCGAACAACCTATTGCAGACTTTTTGTGATGAGCTTGAAGAAATTAACGGAATCGCTATCCTTGCCAACGATGAAAAAGATGCAACAGAAAAACTAAACAATTTACTCACAGAAAAAAAAATCAGGAATCTATATTGTACTGATAAATACCTTTTAAATCATTTTGATA
>JAGLDR010000121.1 GCA_023145475.1 bacterium | reverse complement strand
GGGAAGAGAACAAGAGAAGATAACGTCCGCAAAAGAGATGTTAGCTGATGGAGTGCCACTTAAAACAATTGCGAAATATACCAAACTTTCCATTAAACAGATTCAAATGCTATAGCTCTTTTTGTTGTAGCAATTCAGTGCGATCTTCAGACAGCTCTGTTACCGTAATTCCGACAATATTTCCTTGTAGAGGAAGTTGCAAGATTTCTGAAAGGTGCTCTGTTGGAATGGTATCTGTGTGTGGAATATTCAGCGCAACTGTTGCGTGAGGATACCACAACTTGGATTGGTAAAATTGTGATGTTTTTTCAGCAAACGGATAAGTAACTCTCTTTTGAAGGTCAAAAAGCTCCTCACTTGGAGAGAGTGCAACAAAAAGTGTCTGAGTGGTTGGTCCAAAAAAGAGTCCAATGGCAGGGAGGTGGATATTAATATTTTTTGGCAGTTCCTGTGCCAAAGTCGTCTCTGTTATTTCAGAAAATGGCACATTATCATAAATCGCAAGTGTGCAGTGTGGCTGTGGAAATGGGTTTGACAGCTGGGGAGAAAAAAGCGTTGTCGCCATTTTTATAACTTCTGCTGTTGCGGTGTCAAAGGTGGCAACAAGTGCTGTAAATGTCATTTTGTCTCCTCTCTCTCTTTCTCTTCTGTTGCATTGTATCTATTTTGGAAAGTTTTTCTAGCTTCCTTTGCTCAGAAGCCTTGATTTTTGTTCTCTCGTCTATATAAATAGTGGAGGTCTGTTTTTTTATCTTAACCGAGGAGGATACTATGCCAGTAAATTTAAAAGGAAGACACTTTTTGACACTTAAAGATTTTACTCCAGAAGAGATTCGGTTTTTATTGGATTTGAGCCACGATTTGAAAGCAAAAAAACGCGCAGGAATCAGAGGTGATTTGCTCGATAGAAAAAATATTGTGTTGCTATTTGAAAAAAGTTCAACGCGTACTCGCTGTGCTTTTGAAGTTGGCGCACTTGATGAGGGTGCAAATGTTACTTTTTTGAGTAATTCTCAAATGGGAAAGAAAGAGTCAATCGAAGATACCGCAAAGGTTTTAGGCCGCTATTATGATGGTATGGAATTTCGTGGTTTCAAACAAGAGACTGTTGAAATTCTCGCTGCTCATGCTGGCGTTCCAGTGTGGAATGGTCTTACTGATTTATATCATCCCACTCAAATTCTTGCTGATTTTATGACTGTTGAAGAGCATGTCAAAAAACCAATTAACAAGGTGAAATTTGTCTATGTTGGTGATGCTAGAAACAATATGGGAAACAGCCTTATGATTGGTGCGGCAAAGGTTGGTATGCACTTTGTTGCTCTTGCTCCAAAATCACTTTTCCCATCTGAAGAGTTGGTTGCTGAAATGCGTGAACTGTGCAAGGTAACAGGTGGAAAGATTGAACTGATTGACATTGTTGATGAAGCGGTAAAAGATGCAGATGTCATCTATACCGATGTTTGGGTAAGTATGGGTGAAGAGCATCTGTATGAAGAGAGGATAAAATTGTTGACCCCCTATAAAGTGAATGGCGAGATGATGAAGAAAACAGGCAATAGCGATGCAATCTTTTTGCACTGTCTCCCTTCATTTCACGACACTAACACTATCGTAGGAAAAGAGATGGCAGACAAATTTGGCATCACTGAGATGGAAGTTACCGATGAGGTATTTAGAAGCACCGCAAGCAAAGTATTTGACGAAGCGGAAAACCGTATGCATACCATCAAAGCTGTTATGGTTGCAACGATTGGAAAATAATGGAGAAGATTATGACACTATATGATGTTGCTATTGTTGGAGCCGGTCCTGCCGGTTTGACGGCTGGTATATATACTGGTCGCTCACTGCTTAAAACAGTGATTATTGAAAAAGGCCCCGCTGGTGGCTTGATGGCTTTGACAGACAAACTTGATAACTGGCCAGGACTTCCTGGCGTTGAAGGTGGCGAATTGAGTGAAATTATGCTCAAACAGGCTGAGTCATTTGGCTGTGAACTGAAAATTGGTGATGTTGCTGAAATCAATAAAGATGCTGATGGTTTTTTTACCGTTGCACTGAGTCATGATGAGGGTATTCGGGCAAAAGCGGTGATTTATGCATCAGGTTCAACACCTCGCAAGATTGGTGTGAAAGGTGAAATGGAGTTTATCGGTCGTGGTGTCAGCTATTGTGCTGTCTGTGATGCTGCATTTTATCGCAATCTTCGTGTTGCCGTTGTCGGTGGCGGAGATAGCGCAATTAAAGAGGCTCTCTATCTTACAAAATTTGCAAAAGAGGTGGTGATTATTCACCGTCGTCAAGGATTCCGTGCAGAGAAAATTACGATGGAAGAGGCGCACAAAAATGAGAAAATCAGTTTTATGACTGATGCCATTGTTGAAGAGATTGCAGGAACACAGTTTGTGGAGAAGTTGCAGATAAAAAATGTAAAGACAAACGAGGTGACAGAGCACCCATTTGATGGCGCTTTTATCTTTGTAGGTTATGACCCACAAGTTGAGCCAATCAAACATTTTGTAACACTGACAGAACAAAATTTTATTGTTGCTGATTCACATATGAAGACCAATATTGAGGGTCTTTTTGCCGCAGGTGATATTGTTGACAAGTTGATTCGTCAGGTTGCAACAGCTGTCGGTGATGGCGCAACTGCAGGCACTGCTACTGAGCACTATATTGCTGCTCTCGGACAGTCATAAATGCAGCTAGCAATCTATGAGAAGTTAGGTTTTTTGTGGAAATATGGTGCAGAGAAGACAGCGCACCATAACATTGGTGATCGTCTGCTTCCTATGGAGTTAGTTCTGAGCGATCCATCAATTATGCGAAGCTTTATTGAAAATGGCTGTGTTGGTATTGACTTTCAGAATATGCCTGAGCCTGTTTCAGTCCATCTTCCATTTTATGATATCAACATTGCGAGTGGTGATCCTCTCCACGCTGCCTACAGCGAACAGATTATTGGGGAGGCGATTACATTTGCTGCTATTCGTGGTATCTACAGCGGAGTCCTTCATCTAGGTTGCAATCCAAAATGGCCGAAAAAAGCGTTTGACAACTGGTATCCCACCTTTCTTGAAGCGAAAGAGCGCATTGAAAAGAAGGCCGAAGAGCAGGGGTTTCAAGTGATATGGGAAAATACATATGAAAAGGATTTAGATATATTTTCTCGAATTCTTACCGATCATCCTGACACAAAGCTCTGTCTTGATGTTGGTCATGTCCACTGTTTTTCTGACTTTTCTGTTGATGATTTTATTGACAGATTTGGGAAGCAGATAGTGCACCTTCATCTGCATAATAACTTTGGCAATGAAGATTCTCACAGTGCGCTTTCAGAGGGAGATGCAGCGTGGAAACAGGCAGTAAATCGTTTGAGTGATATGGCTGTTGAGACGACTGTATTAGAGTTGAATGGTGCGGATGTAAAAAAATCACAGCAGGAAATAGAGTGGATTTTACAACAATTGTAAGGGCGTATCACTATACGCCCACATTACGGGGATAAAATGAAAACAATAAAATATGGGTTTTTACTACTTTTCTTATTGCTGACATCGTGTGGCGGTGATTCAAACAGCTATAGTATTGAGATGCAAGAAGGTGATGTGCCAGTTGTTGTTGGTAGTACCAATAATCTTATGTGGCAGATGGAAGATTCTGAAGATTACAATACACTGTTTCACAAGATGGATTATGGGCAATCGTCCACTTTTTGTGCCAATCTTGAATATGCTGGATTTAGTGATTGGCGGATGGCTACAATTGACGAATTGCGAACAATTGTGAGCGGTTATAGCTCCGTCGCTTCTGATGGAAAGTGCAAGGTTTCTGAAAGTTGTTCGACACTTTCTTGCCACCAGTCGGGTGGAGAGGATTCATGTCATAACAACGATTCAAACCCTCCTGAAGGCCCTGGTGCAGGTGGCTGTTTTTGGAGTGATAGTTGGAGTGAAAAATATTGTGACGAATACTGGAGTATTACCGATGTCAGAAGTGGCGATGACTCAATGACATGGATGATAGACTATAAGGCTCCTGCGATTATATCACGCGTTAAAGCAAGTGGATCAGCGACAGCTTATGTCCGCTGTGTACGAGAAATTAACTAAAAAGAGGTAGAGTTATGAATGAGCAACTGTTAAAAAAGTTTCAACCACTTTTGTCACAAATGAAAGATCAGGTTTTGGCAGAGCAGGTGGTTAATGTCTGGAATACCGCTGCAGTTGATGGTGGTTGGACAACCGTAGAAGAGATTGAGTCAATTCCCTTTACACTTCTAACAGATACATATGGTGTTAATCTGCTAGAGCATACGATTGCTGTTACTCGTGGAGCGATTGGCCTTGCATTAGCGATGATTGATACCTATAAGAAAGTACCTTTCGATATCAATATGGATTGGGTTATTGCTGGTGGTATTTTACACGATGTTGGTAAGTTGATGGAGATTGAGAAATACGCAGATGGGTTTCGCAAAAGTTATGCAGGAAAGTGTGCAAGACATCCAATTTCAGGTGCGATTGTAGCTGCACGACTTGGTCTGCCACAAGAAGTTCAAAACATCATTATCTGCCATGCAAAAGAGGGTGATGGGAGACCACAACGAATCGAAGCTGTCTTTGTTCATCAAGCTGATTTCTCAACATTTAATCCGTGCGTTATGCGTGCAAAAGGTCTTTTAATCGAATAAATATCCTTCTTTCTATTGCCCCTTTTTATGCAATAGTATTCTAATGTCTTCTTTCAAAGCTGCTTGAAGTTTTTTAGTTTAAAGAATAAGGTACCCAAATATATGTTTGCAATATTTGACTTCCACCCACAAAAATGCTAAAAATAGAGAGTCTTTTTGAGGATATAACAGGCAATAACGACTATGACAAAGCAGCTTTATACTCCACCATACACCATCTCAGCCGAGATTGTTCGCCTAGTTTCAGAAATCAGTGAAACACTTGGTCGTCTTTCTGTAACTCATCCTTCTGATCTTACACCACAATTAAGGCGTGGAAATCGTTTGCGTACAATTCACGCTTCTCTTGCCATAGAAAACAACACACTCACCCTTGAGCAGATGACAGCCATCGTAGACGGTAAGCGGGTGCTGGGAAAACCGAAAGAAATTCAAGAGGTGAAGAATGCTTTTACCGTATACGAAAAGTTAGAAGAGTTAGACCCTTTAAAGGAAAAAGATCTGCTTGAAGCCCATAGTTTATTGATGGATACTCTCGTACATGAGGCGGGCCACTATCGTTCGGGTGATGTTGGTGTCCTCAAGGGTACGCAGGTGATTCATGTTGCTCCTCCCGCAAAAAGAGTTCCCATTCTTATGAACGATCTCTTTTCTTGGCTGAAAAGCACCGATATTCATCCACTGATTGCAAGCTCAGTTTTTCATTATGAATTTGAATTTATTCATCCTTTTGCTGATGGAAATGGTCGGATGGGTCGATATTGGCAAACACTTATTTTAAGCCAATGGAAGCCGCTTTTGGCCTATCTTCCTGTAGAAACGATTATTCGAAATAACCAAGAGAGCTACTATCGTGTTTTGGGCGAAGCTGATCAAAAAGCAAATTCTACACCATTTGTTGAATTTATAATGCATGCTATTTTGGACGCCATACATGAAACGATAGAAGCTGAACAGACAGAAGTAGGTGGTCAAATAGGTGGTCAAATAGGTGGTCAAATAGATTTGACTGAAAGGCAGATAGAGATTCTTGATTTAATTAAAAAGAATCCGCGAATCAGCAGAAATCTCCTTGCTCAGAAAGTAGCAATAAATGAGTCTGCGATACAAAAACATCTGAATAGTTTAAAAGAAAAAGGTATCTTAAAACGAATCGGTGGCACACGCGGGCACTGGGATGTTCAGTTAGAGGATATTTCACAGTAAAGCAATAAATTGTGTCTGATGACCCTCATTTAATACAATGAAAGATGAATCAAGAATTTGATATCACCGTGCTAATTATTGTGGAGGTGCCATCTGCGACTTAGGTTGATAAAGATATGATCTATCCTAGCCTCAGTTGACACCGTCCAGCGGAATATAGTTTAATTTATAAAACTGCGTGATCTGCAAGCTTCTTCAGCTTCAACCAACGCTCTTTGATGTCTTCTTTCAAAGCTGCTTGAAGTTTTTTAGCTTCTTCTGGGAACTGTGTATCAAGAGCTTTATAACGAACTTCTCTGTCGATGATTTCTTGTACATCTTTGGTTGGCTCTTTCATATCCAAAATGAATGGATTTTTACCTTCTTCTTTCAAAGCAGGGTTGTAGCGATAGAGTGGCCAGTAACCTGTTTCAACAACCAATTTCATCTCGGAGTGAGACTTTGACATATCGATTCCGTGGTTGATACAAGGGCTGTATGCAAGGATGATTGATGGTCCGTCATATGCTTCAGCTTCTTTGAATGCTTTCATAACTTGCGCATGGCTTGCACCCATTGAGACGCTTGCAACATAGATGTAACCGTAGCTCATCGTGATAAGACCAAGGTCTTTTTTCTTGATTTTCTTGCCGCTTGCTGCAAATTTTGCAATCTGACCAAGTTGGCTTGCTTTTGAAGCCTGTCCACCAGTATTTGAGTAGACTTCGGTGTCAAGAACGAGAACATTCAAGTTTTCGCCACTTGCCAAAACATGGTCAAGTCCGCCGTATCCAATGTCATACGCCCAACCGTCGCCACCGATAATCCATACCGACTTTTTAACAAAGTAATCTTTAAGCTCTTTGAGCTCACTTATAACTTCATTATCCTTTGATGCTTCAATTGCTGTTACCAATTTCTTTGCAACAACTTTTGATTTTTCACCATCAAGACGAACCTCTTTCCACTCGAGAAAGAGTGCAATAACTTCATCAGAAAGGGCGCAACTACAACCGTTATCTTCACTACATGCAATTGCTTTATCCATCACCATTTCGATACGACCTTGTTTTTGCTTAACGGCAAGTGCCATGCCGTATCCGTACTCTGCATTATCTTCAAAAAGTGAGTTTGCCCATGTTGGACCTTTGCCTTCACAGTTTGTAGTGTATGGGATTGTTGGAGCAGTTCCACCATAAATAGAAGAGCAGCCAGTCGCATTCGCAACAATCATTCTGTCGCCGTAGAGTTGTGTCAAAAGCTTAACATAGGGTGTTTCACCACAGCCAGCACATGCGCCACTAAACTCAAACAGTGGTTTTTGGAATTGGCTACCTTTTGCGGTAAACTTATCCATAACATCGGTTTTTTCAGGAATAGTGATTGAGAACTGGTTATTTTTAGCTTCAACATCAGCGATTTCACCAAATGGAACCATTGAAATTGCCTTTCCCTTTGGAGCAGGACAGACATCAACACAGACGCCACAACCAATACACTCCATTGGATATATCTGGATTTTATAGTGGAGGTGTCCCATATCTTTGCCCATTGCCTTCAATGTTTTGAATGACTCAGGAGCCTTCTTCATCTCTTCATCTGTCAAAAGCACTGGTCTAATTGCAGCGTGAGGACAGGCAAGAGAGCACTGGTTACACTGAATACAGGTATCGCCAATCCACTTTGAAAGATTGCTTGCAACACCGCGTTTCTCAAACTTGGTCGTTCCGATAGGGAATGAGCCATCAGGGCCAGGAAGGCGAGAACGATCTTCAGAGATGAAATCGCTGACCTTCAAAGAATCACCTTTTTGAGCCATAATTGGAGCGATAATCTCTTCAACCATCTTCTTCTCTTTGTCATCACTATAAGTTTCGTGAACTTTTTTGATGTCAATGTCCAAATCAGGAGCGTTAAGCCACGCCTCTTTATTATAGGAAATCTCTCTGATAGCAGCAGCAGATTTGTCAACGGCGGCGTTGTTCATATTAACAACTTTTTCACCTTTTTTACCGTAACTTTTCTCAATGGCTTCTTTTAGATATTTCACTGCATCATCAAACGGGATAACATCAGCCAATTTGAAAAATACAGTCTGCATAATCATATTAATTCTGTGACCAAGGCCAACTTCTTCTGCAATTTTTACTGCGTCAATAACGAAGAATTTTGCATCTTTTTGTGCAATAGCTTTTTTAAGAGATGCAGGGATATTTTTTTCAAGCTCTTCGTTATTCCATACACTATTCAGAACAAATATTCCATTGTTTTTGAGGCCAGCAGTCAAATCATATTGGTAGATATATCTCTGGTTGTGGCATGCGGTGTAATCAGAATCAGTGATGAGGTAAGGAGATTGGATTTTGGCCTTTCCAAAACGGAGGTGGCTGATAGTGATGCCGCCAGATTTCTTTGAATCGTAGGCAAAGTATCCTTGAGCATACAAATCGGTGTTGTCGCCAATAATTTTGATGGCGTTCTTGTTTGCACCAACGGTGCCATCTGCGCCAAGTCCCCAGAATTTACACTGAACAGTTCCCGCAGGAATAGTATCAAGATTTTCGTAGGGAAGTGATGTGTGTGTAACATCATCGTCGATTCCAAGTGTGAAGTGATTTTTAGGTTGGTCAGCAGAGAGGTTGTCAAAAGCAGCTTTAACCATTCCTGGTGTGAACTCTTTTGAGCTGAGGCCATAACGACCACCAACAACTTTGATCATTCTTCCATTCTCAAAAAGAGTGGTCATAACATCTTTATAGAGTGGTTCGCCATCGCTTCCTGGCTCTTTTGTTCTATCGAGAACTGAAATCTTCTGAGTTGATTCAGGAAGAACAGACAAAAAGTGCTTAGCACTAAATGGACGGTAGAGACGAACTTTAAGAAGGCCGACTTTTTCGCCTTTTGCTGTCAGATAGTTGACAGTCTCTTCGATTGTGTCGCAACCACTTCCCATTGCGATGATAACGCGTGTGGCATCAGGTGCGCCAACATAATCAAAAAGATTGTAACGACGACCAGTAATTGAGAAGACATCTTCAAAAGCTTGTTCAACAATTGCAGGTGTCTTGTCGTAGTATGAGTTTGCCGCTTCGCGCGCTTGAAAGAAGATGTCTGGATTTTCAGCAGTACCCTTCAAGAGTGGCTTTTCTGGTCTCATTGCATTATCTTTAAATACTTTGATTGCGTCGAGAGGGGTGATTTTCTTAATATCATCATAGTCAATCATCTCAACTTTTGAAATTTCGTGAGATGTTCTAAAACCATCAAAAAAGTGGATAAAAGGGAGTGATGATTTCAGAGCAGCAATGTGAGTTGCAACACCAAGATCCATCGCCTCTTGAACACCGTTTGAACTGATCATTGCAACGCCAGTTTGACGACATGCCATAACATCACTGTGATCGCCAAAAATAGAGAGAGCGTGAGTTGCAACAGAGCGAGCTGAAACATGCAAAACAGCAGGGAGAAGCTCTCCAGCCATCTTGTAAAGATTTGGAATCATCAGCAACAAACCTTGACTAGCAGTATAGGTTGTTGTCAATGAGCCGGCACTTAAAGCACCGTGAACAGCGCCACTAGCGCCACCTTCTGACTGAAGTTCTGTTACCAAAACCTCTTCGCCAAAAACATTCTTTTTACCATACGCAGACCACTCATCTGCCATTTCACCCATGTTTGAACTTGGGGTGATAGGATAAATCGCAGCGACTTCTGTCAGTGCGTAACTTGCATAGGCGGCAGCGGTGTTGCCGTCGATGGCCTTCATTACTTTCTTTGTCATAATAAACTCCTTTAATTTCTAACTCTGTATCGAATGATTTATCGGTTTTCGTTCACTAAATGCCAGTGAAACCGTTCTTTTATCCATATATTCAATCTTTGAGCTTGATGGGATGCCTCTTGAAAAACGAGAAACGATTACATTTATATTCCCGATAGCATCAATGATATAGTGTAGTGTTGCCTCCGCTTCAATTGAGTCAGGAAAGGCAAGGATTAACTCTTTTGTGGCGGTATCTTGCGCACGGGTAACCAATGCTTTAATCAATAAATTTTCAGGGAGAATATCTTCGAGTGGTGAGACAACTCCTCCTAAAATATGATAACTTCCTGAAAAAGCACCAGTTCGCTGAATATTCAACATATCTGAAAAGGTCGGAACAACACAGATAGCATCTGTTTTCGTTCCACAGTTTTCACAGTCAGAGCTTGCTTGATCAACAAACCAGCCGCACCGGTTACACTGTTTTAGTTTTTTTGCTGATTCAGAGAAATTATCAATAATATTAATGATTTTATTGTCTGAGAGTAGCGAATAAACCAGCTTTTCTGCCTGTCTATGCGTCAGTCCCGGCAATTTCTTTGCCTGTTCAATAAGTGATTTAACTGCTGAAAGAGTCATCTATTAAAACAAGCCGGGCATTCCACCGCCCATTTTGCCCATAACTTTGCTTGTTTTTGCCTCTTTCTCTTTACGCACCGTTGTGATTATCTGGTTTACTGCGGCAATCAATAAATCCTGTAGCATCTCTTGATCATCGCCATTGATTATTTCAGGGTCAATAGTAACATTTTGAAGTTTCATATCTCCAGACATAGTGACAGAAATTGCGCCACCACCAGCTTCTGTTGTAAAACTTTCTTTTTTAAATTCCTCTTCAAGAACGCCCATTTTGCGTTGCATTTTTTGGGCTTGCTGCATAAGGTTCTGTATGTTCATTTGTGCCTCCATGGGGGGGTTGGTCATCAACCGAGCCAACAATAATCATATTAAGGGGTAAAAGCAAATATATTGTGAAGAATTTAAGAAAAAATATGCAGGATAAAAGAGGAAAAAGCCCCGTTGAATAACCATAAGGGATTGTTTGTCGAACAGAGTTGTCAAACCGATGCACAAATAGTGCATCAGAATGACACCGTCCTGCTTTATTGGATACTATTTATTGAAATATCTTTTCAATAATCCTTGGAATGCCTTGCCGTGGCGAGCTTCATCTTTTGCCATTTCATGCACGGTGTCGTGGATGGCATCATAGTTAAGCTGTTTTGCAAGTGTTGCCAGCTCTTTTTTGCCTTTATTTGCACCATTTTCAGCGATTACGCGTTTTGAGAGGTTTATCTTGGTGTCGCCATCAAGAACTTCGCCGAGCATTTCAGCAAATTTTGCAGCGTGCTCTGCCTCTTCCCATGCAATTCGTTTGTATGCTTCAGCAACTTCAGGATATCCCTCTCTGTCTGCTTGACGAGACATTGCGATGTACATACCAACTTCGGTGCATTCGCCCATAAAATTTTGTCTCAATCCTTCAACAACTCTTTCGTCAAGACCTTTTGCAACACCAACAACATGCTCATCGCCCCACTCTAAATCTTCAGAAACTTCTGAGAATTTTTCTGCTGGTGCACTACAATCAGGACACTTCTCTGGTGGTGTATCGCCTTCATGAATGTAACCGCATACTGAACATACCCATTTTTTTGTCATAACTAATCTCCTTTAAAAAGTTCAATTCTATCAGCAAGTTGACTTGATATCACCATTGATATTCAAACCATTTTATTCACTTCTGCGTAATTATGACAAGAGAGTCCTTTTTTGTCAAGATAATTTACTGGTCAGATGGTTTGGTCTTTCCCTCTTTCCAATGTTTTCGGCAGAGAGCAACATAGGATTCGTTGCCACCAATTTTGATTTGCTCGCCTGTCTTTATTACTTTCCCATCTAAAATGCGTGCATTCATAATCGCTTTTTTTGAACAGAAGCAGACTGTTTTTATCTCCTCAATGGTGTCGGCGAGAGCAAGGAGCCAGAGACTTCCCTCAAACAGCTCTCCACGAAAGTCGGCTCGGAGTCCGTATGCGATGACAGGTATATTTCGTCTGTCAACAACATCTGTCAGCTGTTCGACCTGCTGTTTTGTCAAAAATTGTGCTTCATCGACAATAACGCAATCAACTTTTTGGCTCTTACCTTTTTCGCTATCAACGAAATCAAGAAGATTGTCTCTTTTTGAAATGAGCTGAGCCTCTTCACTCAATCCGACACGGGATTTTATGATGTTTTTTTCTTCTCGAGTATCTGTTTCAGGCTTAAAAATCAGTGCTCGTTGACCGCGTTCTTTATAGTTGTAGGCAACCATCAGGGCGTTTGCAGTTTTGCTTGCCCCCATTGCGCCATATCTAAAATAGAGTTTTGCCATATTGCTACCTCGTTTTTGCTATATTTCTTTTGTAATGAGCGGAAGAGTGAGAGTGATGGTTGTTCCTTTTTTCATGGTACTTTGCAGAGATATAGTTCCTTGCAGCAACTCTGCTAGGTTTTTAACAATGGCAAGTCCGAGCCCATTTCCTTTATGGTATTCCTCTGATTTAATAGAGTAGAATGGAGTGAATATTCTCTTTTGTTCGTCGTTTGATATGCCAATGCCACTATCTGAAATAGTGAAAATTATTCTCTCACCATCTTCGGATTTTTCAGCGGCAAGTGATACTAATCCCTCTTTTGTATTTTGAAAGGCATTCAAAAGAAGAGCGTTGAGTATCCTCTCTATCATATTTTCATCGCAGAGAATAACATCGGGCAGTGAAGGTGATATTTTGCTGATAAAAGTTGTCTCTTTAATACTGAGATGGAGAGCTGTGTTACTCACTCTGTGAAAAAAATCGCGGATGGTGCATGATTCAGAGGAAGGGGTGAGTTTTTCCGATATAATGCGAGATATATGCAGTATTTCATCAAGAATAGAGAGCAGATTTTTCGATGATTTCTCCATGTTTTCAAGCAGCTCAGACTGCTTTTTTGTCAACTCAGTCTGCTTTGCTAATGAAATCATACCAAGAATCCCTGTCATCGGTGTGCGAACCTCATGGCTGAGATGTGAAATAAATGATTCCCGTGATGTTACCAGTTTCTGCTCTTGTAAAAGTGTTTTCTGTAACTTTTCATCGCACTGTTTTTGCTCTGCACTCAGTGTCTGTATATCTTGATGCACAGTATTCAGCGCCGCTATCAACTTTTTCATTGATTCATCATTGCTTGGAGGAGGAGGGGCTGTTTTTGATTCCCAAAGAATGCTGCTAAGATGTTGCATAATAATTTGCCGTTCATCGTGAAACAGGTCGCTATCCGGAGAAAGAGATATGGTCGGGTTTTGAGCGGTGATCAGTGCCACTGCATCTTGTATGTTTAAAACAAACTTAATAGGGAAGTGAGCAAAGAATTCAATGAGAGCGATGCCAATACGGCTCATAGAGTTTGCACCGATGATAATACCTGCTTTTGATGGATATGTTTTTGATATATCGGTTAGCATATCTGCGTAGGCTTTGCGAGGAAGAAAGGGTATTTTGTCAATAAAGGAGAGTTGCACCACGCCTGTAATCGGTTTTTCTCCATCAAAATGGTTGCGAATTCCATTAAAATAGAGTGGATAGAGTGCTTTAATATCCGCTAAAGTCGGAAGGCCATGAAATTCAGTATAGATAATATTATTTTTGTGAAAGATAATATTAATAGTAATCTCTGCTGTTTTGAAGAGTTCTTGATGAAGAATAGGAAAGGGGAGTGGTGTTTTGATTATATTTTGATTCACAACACGAATACTCCTGCTCTGCTTGCTACTTTTTTGGCTTTATTTTAATTGTACCATCTTCATATACAACGGAGAGTGAAACACCATCTCCATATTTGGCACGAATACCGCCAAGCTTGCTTTCAAGGACGGTTTTAACGCTTTCTGTGCTATAATTTTTGCCAAGATGTTCTTCTGCGAGCTTAACATAGGTTTCGACGGCAGAATCAACCTCATTTGTGAGATGTTGAATGTGTCCCATCTCATCGTCACTTCCTTGCATTTCTGCTTGGTCTGCTGCGCTCATTCCCATTCCGCCAAATGCTTGTTGTCCTGGTTTGATGCGACCTTCCTCAATATCTCGAATGCCTCGCTCCCATTTACGACGATAGGTGGTAAATTGCTGAGTCAGACTTTTAAGGTGGAATTGTTCGGCAGCCGTTTTTGCAAGATGGGTGTTGATAGTCAATATATTTATCGCTTTTTGCAGTGCAGTCATCTGCTTTATCGGTGGTCGCTTATCCATTCCGGTAAAATAGCGATTAAACAGAAGTTCAAGCTGCATTATGCTCTGCTTTGTGCGAGTGATTTCTTGAGAGAGATCCATAGATAGTTATTTTTTGGGAAGCTTTAAGTCGTCGATAGTAATCATCTCAGATGGTGTTGCAATTTTCACTGCGTATACTTCCCATTGAAGTTTTCCAGTCCAATTTCCATCAATATCACCTGCATCATATCCAGGAATGATGAAGTTTTTCTCTTTGCCTGCTTTGAGAGGATAAATCTCTTGAATTTGTCTGGTATAGGTGATAAAGAAGGTCTTATCAAACAGTACCTTTTCTTCTTTTTCATCCATAAACTTTACTAATACACCAATATAGCTCAACGCTTTGTCTGTGTTGTTTTTTACCGTTCCATCCATCATATATTGACTCAGTCCATTTGAAAATGTGACTTCACCGTTACGAAGGTTTGTTACCGCAATTTTATCTTTCAGTTGCTGTGCAGTTTTCAACAATTCGTCGTTAATAGGAATTTCGATGGCATCTTCTTTGCGTTGTCTTTTAATCTCTTCAATTTTATCACGCATATTGATTTTCCATCCATCACCAATTTTGTTTGTATAGAAGGTGATTTTCGCCTCTTTTAACTTGTTCATTGCCACTTTTTGTCCAGTATATTCTGTAGTAACAACAGCTTGTGTTGCATCACCATTCAATTTTGGATTATGAAGTTTGAGAAAAGATGAAAGGAGACCAACATTCTTTCCTTCTTTAAGAAATTCTTCTCTACCAACAATTTTCTGAGACTCTTCATCAAGCATATCCCACGCTGGCTGAAACTCTTTTTTCTCCAAATGTTTCATATATTTTTGTACAGTTGTTTCGACAGCACCTTTTTTGCTACAAGAGACAAATGCAAGCAGACTCATTACAAGCAATAAAACAATTCTTTTCTTCATAAAAACACCTCAAATAGATAGAGTTAAAACATCTAACAGTCTATATGTATATGGAGAGTGTTCTCGGTTGTCAAATAAAAGGGGAAAATTTGCTCTTTTTTTTCTCTTCTCCCTTGACTATATCATCTGGTGCTTATTAAAAATGACGAAAATACCTTTATGTTTTGAGGGTTTTCTGATTTATAGGAGCATGCTATGCAACAAATAGTCTCTTTAGACCACTTTAATGAGTTAAGAAGTGAGAAAAACGAGCTCTCTTTCTTTCTTTTTTATACGGACTCTTCTGCTGATAGTACTGCGGCTTTAGCTTTGATAGAATCATCTGCAAAGAGTGTTAATGTTCCCGTCTGGGGCGTTAATGTCTCTCTTGTGCACGATATTCACCACGAGTTTGGGATTGATATGGTTCCTGCACTGCTTATCTTGCGCAAAGGCGATTTCTCAAATGTCATTTTTGGATTGCAAAACAGTGAAGAGTATGAAAAGATTTTATCCGACAGAAGTGTTGCCGTTCAAAAAGATGGCGTAACTCCACAGAAAAGAGTTGTTGTCTATACTTCTGATGGCTGTTCGTGGTGTACAAAAGCGACAAACTATTTGAAAAGAGTGGGCGTTGCATTTAGAGAGATTAATGTTTCAAGAACGCCAGGTGAGGCAGAGCGCCTCGTGGCTCGAACAGGGCAGAGAGGAACACCTCAGCTTGATATTGGAGGCCACTATATTGTAGGTTTTGATCAAACAAAGATAGATAGATTACTTGGACTTAATTAAGGAGAAAAAAGATGAAAAAGATTCAACCGTTGAACAACAATGTTTTGTTGGTGATTGAGAAGGGTGAAGAGACAAAAAAGACTGCTGGCGGGATTATCATTCCTGATACTGTCGGTGGCGAGAAGCGCAATGAAGGTGTTGTTGTTGCAATTGCAACAGATGCACCGAAAGATGTTAAGATTGGCGATACTGTTCTCTATAAAGGATTCAGTGGAAGCGAAATGAATGTTGATGGTAAACAACATCTTCTTATTCAATATGAAGATTTGCTTGCAGTCTATGCAAAGGGCGATGCTATCTGATTAGCATTTCACCTCTCTATAAAAAAAGGCCGCTCTTTCGAGCGGCCTTTTTTGTTGAAAAGCGGAAGAGTTTACACGATGCCGTATGCGAGCATTGCGTTTGCTACCTTAATGAATCCAGCGATATTTGCGCCAGCCATATAGTTTTCTTTGTGGAATCCGTATGCGATTGCTGCGTCACGGCTTGCAACATGAATGTCGTGCATGATGCGTTTCAAGTGACCGTCAACTTCTTCACGGGTCCAAGACATTTTAAGACTGTTTTGGCTCATCTCAAGACCTGAAACAGAAACGCCACCAGCGTTTGCAGCTTTTCCTGGTCCGTAGAGAACTTTGTTGTTCATGTAAACATCAATTGCAGCAGGAATGCTTGGCATGTTAGCGCCTTCACTAACTACATAACAACCGTTTGCAACGAGTGCTTTTGCATGATTTTCATCAATCTCATTTTGAGTGGCACTTGGAAGAGCAACTTGAACTTTGAGGTTTTCATCTCTGATAACATCCCATACGCTTTTACCATCATAGTATTTTGCGTTTGGATATTTTGCAACATACTCTTTGATGCGAGCGCGACGAACATTTTTGATGTCCATAACATAAGCAAGCTTTTCAGTGTCAATACCGTCCATATCGATAATTGTTCCAGCACTATCAGAAAGAGATATAACCTTTCCGCCCATGTCATTAACTTTTTCTGTGGCGTACTGTGCAACATTTCCAGATCCAGAAACGGCACAAATTTTGCCTTTAAGTGTTTCGTTACGATCTGAAAGCATATTTGCTGCAAAATAAACAGCACCGTAGCCTGTAGCTTCTGGACGAATTTTTGATCCGCCGTATTCCATGCCTTTTCCTGTAAGAACACCAGTGTGCTCGTTTTTAATCTTTTTGTAGTAACCGAACATGAAACCAATCTCACGACCGCCAACACCAATATCTCCCGCAGGAATATCTGTGTCAGGACCGATGTGACGGAAAAGCTCTCTCATGAAAGCTTGACAGAATCTCATGACTTCTGAGTCTGATTTTCCTTTAGGATCAAAGTCAGATCCACCCTTTCCACCGCCCATTGGGAGTGTAGTGAGGCTGTTCTTGAAAATTTGTTCAAAACCGAGGAACTTAATAATTCCAA
>JAGLDR010000120.1 GCA_023145475.1 bacterium | reverse complement strand
TATAATGCGTAACATAATTCAATTACTCCTTGATGGGCGGGGTCACGCTCAAAGCATGACCCCTTGTCAAATGCTTGTTGCCATATTATTTCTTTTTCTTTTGTCCTGTTCTGGATGTAATTCAAATCCACCGATAGACAGTGATGTAGACAGTGATAAAAGAGTTGATACAGATATTACAGATAGTGATATTAGCAGCGATACTGCCGTTGATGCAGATGATGATATAACCTGCCCACCCTATCCTAGTGAGTGTGAATTGGCTGAAACCACACTCTGCCGAAGTGGTTCGCTCTATCAGTGTGTGCAGGAGTTGCGAGATGGTTGTCCTGTTGCTCACAGCTACCGCCTGATTGAGTCGTGTAAAGCGGGATGTGAAGTTGAAACGGAGCCATCAAGCGGTGTTGCCGGTGTGGCCAAGTGTGGCGAAGCTCCCGATGATGGCTGTCCTCCGTTAGAAGAGGTCTCCTTTCCGTTACAAGACAAAGAGGGTAACTTGTCATTTTGCCGAGAGTGTGATAATCCAACAGCGGCAGATTCACAATGTGTGGCAAATCTGTGGAGAGAGTCAAATGAGCGACTCTGTGTTGAAAAACCTGAGTATGATTGCTGTGGATATCCATGTGAGATGAGTAATTTGAAACCGATGACTAAAAAGTGGATGGAAGAGAATAGACCAAATGCGGCAGAGGCAGGATTTGTTGCTGACCGCTGTGATATTCTGATGAATCAAGTTAACCCAAAAGGGTGGACACTTGGTGCAGGCACCTTCAAACACTTTAACATTTCAGAGGGAAAGATAGGATTTTATGGATGGAATGTAATAGATGACGGAACTCGTTACCGCTCAAATGAGAAATATTTTGAGTATGATTTACAGACGGGGAAATACAAGGCGTTTGCAGGAAATGTTATAGAAAGAATGGCATACAATAAAGGAGTATTTTTCGGGTTATTACTGAATTTAGATAAAAATGTGGTTGATGGGTATCGTTATCCTATTTTTATTGATAATAAAGGTAACAGAAAAGTAGTGTATCCAGAGAAAATACGAGATCTTCCCTACACACCAGCGTTGACCGACAAGTGGGTTTTTACCAATCTCACCAAAGTGAAAGGCGGATCCACGGAGCTTGTGTACGCAAAAGTCGGTACATGGAAGTGGAGAAGTTTGGGTGTTGGAATAGCATATAAACCAAACATAGTTGGTGACAAGGTTGCCTTTTATATGGATAATTTTAAAGGATATGTTTGTGATTTTGCAAAAACTCCCACCAGTTTGAGTCAATGTGTGGAGATTAATAGAGAAAGCGAAGAGGTGCGCTACCCGACAATAGATCAACAGAACAACAATCTTATTTATTACACTCCTGTTGGCTTAACAAATGGTGTTATCAAGGTTGATATGACTAAAACTCCTATTGAATACAGTGAGATTAATTTTACCGTTTCCGCAGAGGATCTACTTTCAACTGGAGTAAAAGAAGTAAATAGTAATCTTCTTATATTTAGCCATATTTGGGGAAAGAATTATGAAGATGCTAAACGAATCATTTGTTACTATCGTTTAGATACGCAAAAGAGTTTTTGCGCTTTACCCGTTCCTTGGGAATATGAAGGAAAAACAGGTGAAACCTACGAGATGGGATACAGTGACTTTGAAGGGCACACTCTTGCGTGGCAACATCCCTCAGGTGGCATTATAACTGTCCGAGACATGGAGTGCTATTGTGATTGGAATGCTGAACTCTGCCCGTTTGATGATTATACTCCAAACACTGAACATCCGAAACGGGATGGATTTAGAGATGAACGGTGTGAAGATAAAACCAAATGTGATTATACGGATATATTAAAATGATAATATTTTATTTGAATTAAGTGACAGATATAACGGAGAAGAAAAAATGAAAAAAGAGACAAGAATGGTTGCCAGTCGCGCGGCAAAAGGCTTTTCACTGTTAGAAATTATGGCTGTTCTCACCATTATGGCAATGGCGATGGGTGGTGTTGCAGTTGGCGTTATGGGCTATATTGACAAGGCAAAGGTCAAACAAGCAAAAATGGACATCAAAAACATCGGAAATGGTCTTGATCTCTACAAAACAGAGTTCAACAACTATCCTGATGGCGATGATGGCCTTCAAAAACTAGTTGATGAAAAAATATTAAAAGAGAAAAGGGTTCCAAAAGATCCTTGGGGAAATGAGTATATTTATATATTCCCTGGAACCAACAACAGTGACTCTTTTGACCTCTATTCCTTTGGAAAAGATGGGAAAGACGGCGGAGAAGACGATATTGTAAATTGGGACGAAGACGAAGACGAATAATAATGGTAGGGGCATCCTTTATGGGTGCCCAATAACAAGGGTATTTAGACAATGAAACGCAGCAGACAAAACATTACAAAAGGCTTCTCTCTCATAGAGATGATGGCCGTATTAGTTTTGCTTGCTATGACCATTAGCATTGCTGTTCCTGCCATCTCAAGCATTGGACGAACCCGTGCAAGTGGTGAGTTGCAACGATTTTCTGTCTTTGTGAGAAAAAATTTGATGTATGCGATGCAAAAAAATGTGACCGTTCGCGTTGTTATCAATCTCACCGATGGAAAATACTGGGCAGAAGAGAGCAGCGACCCTGTCGTTCTCTATAGCACCACAGAAGACAGCGTAGAAGCGTCTCATCTTGAAGAGTTAGTAGAAGAAGAAATTAAGCGGCAAGGTGACGATCCATTTGAAGGAAAAGGTGGAGCAGATGGGAAAGTTGATACCTATTTTGATATGATGTCAGCAAAAGCGGAAGACGAAGATTTGGAAGAAGATTTTTTCAACTGGGAAAACTTTGTCCCCCAACGCATAGATATACGAACCCTTATCAAACCGCAATTCTCACCAATTGGCAAAGAGTACTCTATCAACGACTCGCTGCTCTTTACTGAATTTTTCTCCTACCAATCAGTTGAGGTGAAAACACCCGATGATGCAAGTGAAAAAACGGGGCCAGCTCAAGTTGCTGTCT
Source organism: bacterium (assembly GCA_023145475.1). Lineage (GTDB taxonomy): Bacteria > UBP6 > UBA1177 > UBA1177 > JAGLDR01 > JAGLDR01. Next base: position 10,375 of record JAGLDR010000120.1, on the reverse strand, counting down.
ATCTCTTCTCAAGTGGAAAAGTTGAGCCTTTTTTTCTGGCTATTGGTGATAGTTCTGGACGCTCATTTTCCCATTTGAGTGTCGATTTCTTTATGAAAAGTAAAATCAAGCCAGGCGGAATCGGAGAAGATGCTCAAAAGATAAAAAATGCCTTTAGTGAAGATGAAGATGCGGAGGGAAAAAGCTAATGCGGAAAACCTCTGGATTTACGCTGCTTGAAGTGATGATGGCAACGGTCATTCTCTCAGGAACACTGATTGCACTTTCTCGAATAATATCATCAAGTTATCTATACACAGAGAAGATATCTCGTATCTATGTTGGCACAGAGCTTGCCTGGTTTAAACTGCACGAAATTGAAGAGACCTTGCGAAAAGATGGCATTCCAAGTGATGAATATGAAGAGGAAGGTGAATTTGACGACCGTCCTTTCAAGGCATTTCATTGGAAATATACCATCAAAAAAGTCTATGTCCCTCTCCCCGATCTTGCTCCAAGTAGTGATGATCAAGGCGGGCAACAGGCGCAAGCTGCAGGAATGCTTGATATGGTTCGAGGAAATATTGAAGACTTCTTTAAAAGTCGCATTAGAAAAATGACACTCACTGTCTGGTGGAATGGGGGAAAAAGAAACTCTGAAAAGGTTGTTTTTACAAAATTTTTAGATACTTCTGGACAATCATTCCAAGATACCAATAAATCCCTCAACCCTTCAAAATCCCGCAAGAAAAAGTCAAACTCAAACAAACGAAACCGCTTTTCACCACAAAACAACAGCCGATTTTCCCCTCAAATCAAAAGACCAGGGGGTAAATAGTGAAAAAGAGTGCAAAAGGATTTACCTTAATAGAGGTAATGGCAGCAATGACGATTACCCTTATTATCGTATCATCTGTCTACTTCTCTTTTTCAAATCTTATGGTTGGACGAAGCAGAATTAGGGCATTCACAGAACGCCAGCGAGAGATATTTTTTGCGGTCGATATGATAAAACGAGATTTAGTCAACGCCTATCTTTCATCTAATTCTGGAACGCCTGAGGTAACACACGAAACACTGTTTGAAGCCAAAGAAGATGCCCCAGTTACCCATACAACCTTCACCTCATTTAACCATATGGCACTTGGTGGACTGCAAAAACAGTCAGATCAGACAGAGATTGAATATTGGGGTGACACAAAAGATGGCGTTACCGTTCTCTATCGTCGTGAAAGTTTTTGGGTGGATGAAAAGGCAAAAAAAGGGGGAAATGTCTATCCTCTTTTGACTGATTTTGAATCATTTACACTGACATTTTGGGATCGAGCATCTGAAGAGTGGAAGCCAGAATGGGACTCCACAAATCCGGAATATGGAGGACTACTCCCCGAAAAAATTCGGCTGACATTGACGATGAATCAAGAACACGACGATAAAGAGCCTCTCATTCTTGATACAGTAATAAAAATAGGCAAGAGGACACCAATACGGTACTGATATGAAACAGTGGGTGAAAAGAGTGATTAAAAGAACGCTATCAAAAAGAGAAAAGGGTGTTGCGCTTCTTCTTGTCATTGTTATTATTGCCATTATGTTACCAATCGTTACCGATATGAACTATGAAGCGCGCACAGAATTTATGATTGCAATGAATTATAAAGAGAAGGCCGAAACGCTGGTATTAGCACAATCAGGAATCACCTTTGCCGTTACCGTTTTTGATTTACAAAAACAGCTAGAATCGATGATGAAGGCGTTAGGTGGCAAATCTTCAAGCACGGGTAGTTTTGAACTGTGGGATATCATACCATTTGATACCGCACTTCTTCGTTCCTTTACGCAAGCTGGCCCTTTTCTTGATATTGAAGATATGACAGACAAAGAGGCGCTCGAAAAGCAGGGCGAGGACAATGCAGGAACAGATGGTGGTGAAACAGGCGACGCTATCTTTGATTTCCCTGGTGATTTTAAGCTAGACTTTACCAATGAAGATCAGAAAATAAACTTAAATAGCATCAATTTTGGTGGCATAAAAACAGTCACAAAAATGCTTGAATCTGTCATTGCACCAGAGGAATATGATTTTATTTTTGAAGAAAATACAAACCGCCACGAATTTGTTGATAGAGTGGAACTTGTTCAAAATATTGTTGATTGGATCGATAAGGATAGCGATCGCTACAGTGATAACGAAAAATATGCAGGTGGTGGTGCTGAACAGTCGCTCTACGATGATTTTACGCCACAATATCAAGTTAAAAATGCAGGCCTTGACTCAATCCCAGAGCTGAGAATGATTTATGGTGTCAATGATGTTATTTATCGTCTAATTGCACCAAATGTAACAATTTATTCAACAGGGAAAATCAATATTAGCAAGGCACCCTCATCAATGTTAGAAAGTCTTATTCGCGCCTATGCAAAAGACCCGTCACTGGGCATTTTTTATGATAGACGGCAGATGCGAGAGTTTATGGGCAAAATTTTGATGCGCAAGACACGAGACGGATGGTCAAAGCCAAAAGATTTTATCAAGTCAGTACAAGAAGAAGGTGTGCAGCTTAATCGGGCAATTAGCAAGATAATTACAACAAAGGGAAGAATATACCGCATTAGATCCGTTGGCTCTAAAAATGGGGTAGAGTCATGGATTGAAATTGTAGTTGATAAAAAAGGGAATAAATATTACTACCGACAGGGGTGAGTCATGCAGTTTGCAACTATTCGTCCGGTAGATGGGCGAATTCATCTATATGCTTTTGAAAAAGAGTACAATCGCACTGTGGATATCGGTCATAGCTTGATTGAACAAAAGAGTGCTCCAGAAACTCTTAAGAAGTACGATTTTATTGATCTTATTCTGCCTGCGCAGGATATTTTCTATTTTGTTAAGCAGTATCCACCTGTTAACAAAGCTCAGTTAACAAAAATAATTATACAAGAAATTTCACTTGAAACACCATTTAATGCCGATGAGATGCTCATTCTCCATACTCAAGAAGGTGTGGCAGAAAATAAAACTCTCGTGGTTATGGTAAAAAAGGAGCTTCTTCGCAGGCGAATCGCTACACTCGGTAGTGATGTGACCGAAAAAATCCGTATGATTATCCCAGAACAGATAGTGCTTTTTAACTCGGAAGATATTGATAGTGCTGTATTTATCGGGGATAAAACCATTACAGTGGCAAGTCGTGAAGGACAATTTATCATTATGGATGGCATCGCCAAACTATATGATGATTTGCGATTACAATTTCCCGATATGGATGATGATGAGTACCGTTCGTGGTTAGAAACGCTTGGTGATATCTCTTCCGTTGTGGATTTAAGTCCAGATGAAATTCGAGCGCACAACTTTTTTGAAAAGTGGCTGAAGAAAACAGTCTCATCAGTCGCGCCATGGGTTTCAACAGCATCAACTGTTGCATGGATTTTTGCAGATACACTGCCAGGAAATGGTGAACTGGTCTTACAAGATGCGCTAGACAGCAAAAAGGTATCATATGAATACGAGATGATTACTGCACCCTCCCTTTTACAAAATATTGGTTCCGCATCAATGACAACAACATCACTCAATTTTGCCACAGAGGAGTTTGCCTACAGAGGTGGTATGCAATTCCTTCGCATCCGTCTTTTTGCCTCACTTATTATGTTTTTCATTCTGCTGATTGTCACAATTGTAGCAATGCAAATCCGAATGAGTTCCCTGAGTAATTTGAGTGAAAGTATCAACACGAAAAACAGAAAAATTACAAAAGAGATTTTAGGAAAAGAGTATCCCTCTCTGCGTCAAGCTGTCTCCGTTATGAATAAAACCATTAATGGTGGTGGCAATAAAAAAACAAAGAATCTTCACCCCTACACAGCACTCTCAACAATGGAAAAACTCTTCCCACTTATCGCATTCAACGAGAGTACCATTGAAATCAAAGATTTCTCTATAAAAGATGGTGGAAAGGTACGACTTACGGGCGAAAGTGACACACTCGATGACATTAATACGATGGTCGACAACCTTGAAAAGCTTGAAGAAGTTACCGAAGTAAACAAAGGACAAATCAACAGTCGTAAAGGGAAAAACAGATTTAACATAACCTTTGAATACACTCCAAAACAAAAAGAACCTCGTAAAAAAGGTACAAAGAAAAAGAAGAAAAAGAAGAAGGAGAAAAAATGAAAGAAAAACTACAAAAACACTTTGATGCACTAAATGAACGAGAGAGGATGATTTTGCTGGTTCTTACTGTGGTTGGAGCTCTCTTTATCTATTCTATCGTCTGGTTTTCCTACTCATCTTCTTTTGATTCTGAAGTCGAGTCGATAAAACAGCAACAAAAGATGATGCAAAAAATTATAGGCATCAAAAACATCTATCGGCGCGCACAAAAGAAAAACAGTAGTATGTCTGATAGAATCGGTAAAAACCAGACAAATATCAACTCATACATCAGTCGAACGCAAGAATCAATGAATATTGAAATTAGCACAATTAAAGAGTTAAAACCTTCTAAAAAAGGAGATTTAGTCATCGAGCGGATAGAGATGTCACTGCGACGAATAGATTTACCGACACTGCTCTCTTTTATGTATGCTATTGAAAATAAACTATCGCTTGTCTATGTTGAAGCAGTCGATATTAAGCGAAGATACGACAAAAAAAGTTATGACGCAAAAATTGTCGTCGCAACCTTGAAAGAGAAGGAGGAAGAATGAAGCAATATCTAGAAAAACTAACCGCTCTTCTCGCTCCCATCTTGGAAAAACTTCGAGGGAGTTTACATCTTCACGGTGCACTCTTTTCTTTTGCAAAAAAGACACTCTTTATTGTGACTGCAGCTCTTTTTGGACTCTGGCTTGCGCTGAATTTCACGCTGCCTGTAGGCGTTGTAATGTCGATGGTGAACAAACCTCTCTTTGAGCGAGACTATGGACTCGAAGTCGAATCACTAGGCTATTTCCCTTTAAAAACATTTTCACTAGAAGATGGAACTTTCACCCAAAAAGGAGAGAATGTGCTTACCTTTTCTGAACTCTCGTACTCTCCATCTTTGTGGGGTATTTTGACAGGAAAAGGCTCTGGAAATCTCTTTATCGAGGATATCTCAGGAAAAGATAACTATATTGACGCTTCATTTTCTCTTGGAGAGTTTCCCTGCTATGATGTAACACTCGAAGATATTCCACTCGACTTCCTCACCCGTCTCTCAGGCACCTCCGATGCCTCATTGCGAGGTGATATTGATGGCCATATAGATTTCTGCGTCCTCAAAGCGACACTCCCCGTAAAAAAGAGCAAAAGAAAACGAAGATCAACAAGCACAGCTCGCAATATCGAAGGAGAATTTAGCCTTGCACTGCACGATATAGTATTTAAAGGAAAGGTTCAAACACCGATGGGCAAATTGGATGTCGGCCGCATTCTTTTTGGCGACATAGTTTTCAACGGTGTGATGGAGAAGAAGTTACTCAAAATCAACACTTTTACCATTGATGGAATCTTTGCCATTACCGTTACAGGAGATATTCGGCTTAATCTAAAAAACAGCTCTTTAAGTCGGCTTAACCTTGTTGTTTCAATGGAGATAAAAGATGAAAAGGCCGTCAAGAAAAACACCTCTCTCTCCACTGTTCTCTCATTTCTTGCACAGTATCAAGACCGCAAAAACAAACAGCAATACCACTTTGATTTAAAGGGTACCCTCTCATCCCCAAGCGTCCAAAAATCACGAAAGATAAATAGAACAAAGAAAACCAGAAGAAACCCAAGCAAAAGGAGAAAATAGCATGAAAAGACTGACACTACTAGCTATGATTGTAGCAACACTACTCTTTGCATCGTGTAGCAAGAAAATGATTGCGGGAACAAAAATCGAAGACACACCACAGAACCATGAGATTCTTGATGTTTTCTACGCATACAGACAGGCAATGGAAAAGATGGATGTTGAAAATCTTGAGCCCCTTATCAGTAAAAACTATTATGATAAAAATGGAACTGATGTCACAACAGATGATGTTGATTATGAAGGTATTATCAAGTTCTTACAATCAGAAGAATATCAAAGCCTCACCAAATTGCACTCGACATATGTGATGAAAGATTTACAAATAAAGTCAGAGACAGAAGCCGTCATATTCTATTTTTATGAGTTGCAAGCACGCCGAAAAAGCAATCTTCCCATAAGTGAACAGGAACTTGCTGTCTCTAAAGGTGGACGGTGGCTCAAAGTCGCTGATGATATGATTATGGTCCTGAGAAAAGAAGGTGATAAGTGGCTTATTGTGAGTGGCCTGTAGATTTGATAGATTCCGCTCCAGCGGAGCATAATCTTTGTAGGTTTATTATTTTAGAAAGTCATCACACTGCCACACTTTCACCGACTCAGAGTAGCCTTTTAACGCCACTTCTCGCCATCTTCCATCTGGTTTTGTTGAGAGTTCGTTAAGAGTCGTAGATGAGATGAGAATACCACCTTTTTCTGAGGCGCTTTCAAGTCGTGCTGCAAGATTTACATCTCTTCCGATTGCTGTGTATTCAATGTGCTCTGATCCACCGATATTGCCAACGAAGACTTCGCCTGTTGCAATGCCAATGCGAATCAAGAGTGGTTGACTGGTAATTTCATCCCAATCTTTTTGTATTTTTGTGACAGCGTTCTGCATAGCGATTCCGCAGTCAATGGCCTGTTGCGCATGATTTTCTCGCACTTCAGGTGCACCAAAAAGAATCATCAGTCCATCACCGTTTATCTTGTCGACATATCCACCAAACTCGGTTGCAATCGAAAGCATTGTATCAAGATAGAGTCCAAGTGATTGCATAACTCCATCAGGCGAAAGGGAGTTTGAAAGTGAGGTATATCCAGCGATATCACTGAACATAATGGTCAACTCTCTTTTTGTTGCATTGTCGGATCGAAGAACGGAGCCACCGGTTTGCTGAATCCACTGTAAAACATCGGGAGATACATAGGCTCCAAAAGCATTTGAAAGCATTGTATTAAACAGAAAATAGCGCCACGAATCAAATCCAATGATGGCGAGAAGAGAAAAGACAACAGGAAGTGCAAAGAAAAGGGGAGAAAATATGATATCAAACTGCATAAAGAGAAGCCATGAGATAGCAAATGGGACAGTAAGTGCAAGAAGAGTTGCCACAATAATTTGCCGAAGTTTGCCAAAGAAGAGGAGAACAATCAATATATAGAGCAGGGAAAGAAGGACCCCAATCGAGAGATGTACGATGGTGATAGTGCGGCCTTCAATCAGTGATTCTATACGATTTGCATGGACAGAAACCAACGGCTCCATCTCTGAGGCTGTTGTTGGGCCTAAATCTCTGAGAGTTGGATCTGTCGCAGCAACGAGAACATACTTTCCTCTGAATAATTTCTTTAATTTTTCGGGATTATTCTGGGCAGCAGTAAGAAGATCGATCATAGAGATAAAAGGAAAGTTTTCAAAAGAGGCGGTAAGCGGCACAAGAATTGGAGTGGTACACTCTGGCGGCGTTGGATATATTCCCGTAACAGCAGATGCCAAGTCAGGAATAAATCCATCATGAAGAGCGATGCAGGGAGATATAAAGCGAGAAATCCCATCAAAGGAGTGTGAACTTATGTGAACATGTGCAATTTTGGGTAACTTCTCACTAATTTTTGGAAGAAGTGGCTGCAAAAAACTTCGTGCACCCTCCTCTGTCGGTGAAAATCCTGGAATAAGATTTTTGTTACCTGTCGCTGGAAGAGCATTTTTCTTCTTGTTTTCTGGCATCGTCAAAATCCATGACGAGAGAACAGCGCCACTCTTTGATACAATGGTGCCGAGAAGTACTTCATTTTCTATTGTTTTCTTTTCATATTCTTCATCAAACTCCTTTTTTTCAGCAAAAAAGAGATCAATTCCAATACCTTTTGGCTCTGCTATGGAGACAGCATTGATAGCAGCAGCATATAAATCCTTTGAAAGAGGCCATCCAAGTGCTTTTGTTGACTGCATATCTAGGCCCACAATAACGGTATGCTTTGGACTGTTTGATGCTTTTGTTCGCTGTAGTGAGTCAGCCCAAATAAGTCTGATTCGATTGATTGAGGGTGCAAGGAGAAGAAGAAGAGCTAATCCGAATACCGTAATCAGGATTAGCCAGCGGTGAAATTTGTACTCTTTCATCGCTTGCTTCCGTTAGAAACTTCTTTCCAAAAGAGAAGCGGAGCAATATCATTGATAGACTTTGGTGCTTTTGCCCCTTTTCTTCCGCCGACACTGCTTGTTTTTATCTTTCCGGCAAATCCAGGACTCTTTTTTGCTTTTGCAATTCTTTGCGCTGCTCTTTTCAGTGCCTCAGCCAATTTTTTCTGCGTGTCAGAGGTGGTTGTCGCCTCATCGCCCATTCCCATTCCGCCACCATCAAGCAACATCTGTCGAACGGAGAGAGGAAGCATTGAGACAGCATCAATCAACGCGCCATCTTTTATTGTTTTTGCGGATGATGATTTCGCTGCTGATTGCGTGAAAAGCGTGGCAACTGCAAGGTTGTAGCACGATGCTGCGCTTCCTTTTCCGCACTGATTGGCGAGTGAAATCACTCCCTCTTCAAATTTCCCCGTAAAAAGCATAACATTAGCGAGAGCGATTGGAGAGGCTTTTTTTAGCGCTATTTTCGGTTGAACCGGTTTTTTGTGCACCAATGCATCATAAATGCTTTTATACCACGCTGGAACTGAGCTTTTATCACTCTTTCTGAGCATGTTGAGCATCTCTTTTCGAGATGTTGGTGTGTTGTATGACATTGTGGCTGGTTTTGAAGATGGTGAAAAGGGCACAAATTTCTTCCACGCCTCTCGTGTACGAAAGACATTGACTGATTTCGCCGACTGTAGAATTGAGGCTCCTTTTTGCCACGCAACACCAAAGTTTTTCACAATAGCGGTCGCTTCGACAGGGATAAAAAGTGCGCCATCTTTTTCTATAAAAAGAGTTTCCGGTAGTGCAAACAGAAGATTTCCTCCTGCAAGAACGCCACTTTCAACAGCGAGCAGAACATGCCCTGGTGTGGTAATTACGATTGTTGAGAGACCGATTGATTCATAGAGTGATGCAAGTAATACCGTCAGGTCATCGCAATCTCCCGCCTGTCTAGTCATCGTTTCCCACGGATACTGTACGGTGTCAATTGCGGATGAAAATGAGGTGTTTACTGGATCTTTGACATAACGAAGAGGGCTGTGCCATAGTGCCTCATAGAGTGCTGATGCCCGCTCAAGTTGCGAGGTGAGTAGAAGAGGCGACTTTGCATTTTTCACCCCGCGGGTTGCACTCTCTCTTACCGATGAATTAGAGCTGTCAATGAAGGCCGCAAGCATATCAGGAGTCTCCCAGTTCATCGCATTTTTCTCATGTATCAGGAGTGGTGCGTACCCATCTTTTGCCGCATGACTATCGCCGACGGCATAGAGAATTGCCGCTTTCAATTGTCCGTACCAGCGAGCAGAGTGATTCGGTGGGAGGAGATTTGGTTTAATAGTTACGGAGCTTGTTTTCCCCGGCTTTAATTCGGCGATTTTTTCGGTTGATATGACTCGCTTATCAATGCTAAATTGAATCTCGATATTTTTCAGACTCTCTTTTCCACTGTTTTTCAGGGTTAGAGTGCCAACGCCATTTTTTCGGTAGAGTGGAAGCAAGACCGGATAGATAGGTTCGATAGAAAATGTTGGGATTTCAATGTGTGGTGTGTTCACCATTTTCGCACTATTCTTATCAACAGAGAGGAGTTTTTGAGCCCATTTCTTTGTAAGAACTTTGCGAAATGCAGTGTCAAGTTTGGCGACTGAGCGGGTGAGCGCCTCAAGAGGATTTTTTCCGGTAGCCGTTGTGGTAACAATCTTTTTTTTGCTTTTCACATGGAGAATTTCAACGCTATTTTGCCATGTGTTTCCATTTTTTCCAATGGTGGTAACAACTAATAGTGGCGTTTTTTGTGAATTGAGTGATTTCAGCAACTCTTTGTTTGACTTTGTTGTCATTGAGACGGAACTTCCATGGATAAAATCCAGATTGCTGAGCGCGGCGGAGCAGAGTGCAGGACCACTCTCTTTTAACATCGCAAGGCTGCTTTTGTCTGTTTTGATGGAGGATAGTCTGAGAAAGAAGGCCGATTCTGTGTTAAGATGCCGTCCGATATCATATTGGAGATGTGTCTCCATCCCCGATTGATAGGTTATTTGAAGAGGAACAGTTTTAAATTTTGGAAAGGCAGCAATAAGGTTTTTTATCGCGGCAGGGCCACTTCCTTCGATTGTCAGTTTTGCGACAGTTCCGCGGTAGGTCACAATTGAAACGGCGGTGATATCTTTGATTTTCAAAACTTTCTTTTCTAGTGAATCAATGACTG
>JAGLDR010000012.1 GCA_023145475.1 bacterium | reverse complement strand
GCAATCCAAGTCAACGACAATCCAGAGATGTCATCACTCGGACTTCCTGCCCTCAAATCGACAACAGATCACTTTCAGATTATAAACAATGTTAAACTGACTGCATTGACCACACTTACACAGTTAATGTCAATTGGTGGCAAGATGCAGATTACCTCAAATGATATTCTAGAAGAGTTAGATGGACTTGGAAATCTCACCACTGTTGATGGCTCTATCTTTATCACAAACAATCCGAAGCTCGCATCTACAAAAGGGTTATCCGCACTTGAAACTGTACAGGGCGATATTCATATCACAGGAAACAATGCACTCACATCACTTGAGGGGCTAGAGCATCTGACAACGATTCTTGCCGACATTCACATTTCAAGTCGCGCACTTATCAATCTGCAAGGCATCCACAACATTACAACTGTTTTAGGAGAGTTTGACCTTGCCGGGAACAATAGCCTCACCACTCTCCATCCACAACTGACAAAACTCACCACAGCCAACATACTCACCATTGACAACTGTAATGCCTTAACCACACTCCACGGACTCGAAAATTTGACCAGTGTAAAAACATTAGAGATAGCATATAATGATGAACTCATCTCTATTGAAGCGCTCAGTGGAATAACAACATATGCGAACAATGTCATCTTTAAATCAAACTATAAATTGCTCGATCTTGCAGGAATGCACAATACAACCTATATCGCAGGCACTCTAAAAATAGACAACTCTGTCATGGAAAACCTTGATGGATTTTCAGGATTGCAACATATCGGCGGAGAGCTTCTCCTCTATGTTCTGCCACGACTCAGCTCACTATCAGGACTTGCCGCATTACAGAGCGTCAATGGGGATTTCTCTATTCAACAAGTTAAAGAAGTTGTTCACTTCAACCAGATGAACGCTCTTGATACTATTGGTGGCGATATACACCTTATCAACAATGAAATGCTTCAAGCAATTGGAAAGTTTGAAGCACTCATTGGATTTACGCAGGACATCTATATTGAACGAAACTATAAGCTTGCCACCTGCTCTGTTGATAGTTTTCTTGCCCACCTCGAAGGAGAAGGGTGGAGCGGAGCAAAGGCAATCAGTGATACTGATGATACGGCGATCTGCGAATAAAACTTTGACCGAGGGCGAATGCCATTCGCCCCTACTTTTTCAGCGTTCCAATCAAAGGGATTCCATTGGCACCAGATGGGATATAAACTGTCGTATGATTTGGAGAAGCGGCCATTTTTGACTGAGCATCAATCGCCTCGTGTTGCAGATAATTTCGTGTCAGTGTTGAGTTGATAATTCTCTGCGCTTCTGCGATTCCCCTTGCCTCTTCAATGCGGATTTCGGCATCTTTTTTGGCAATCTCTTTTTGTGTCTCTTTCTCATCAAGCAGCTGTTTTGCGGCAAGCTTCTTCTCAACTGCCTTTGTCACAACTTCAGGATAGTCGATATTTCCAACAGCACCAGACATAACAATAAATGGTGTCTTCTCAAGATATTTTTTCAACTTACCAATAACGGCTGACGCAATTTCACTTCGCTTCTCTTTTACTGAACGACTTTCGTGTGTTTGTACACTTTCACGAATCATTGCGCGCAACGGCTCTTTGATATACCGTTTATAAAAACGTGAGCCAGCGTATCCTTCAACAACCTCTTTGACACTGCCTTTCTTCACCTTGATAATCGTCTGAAAACGAAAAGAGATATTAAGCTCATCTTTCACAAGGATATTAAACGATTCAGAATAGGTTTGTGGTCTAAAATCGACATTTTCAACTTCGTTACGCCAAAACGAAACGCCATAATTTGATGGACCAATCAACGAACCTTGAAAACCACCAGAGCCCCACACGCGAGGGTGTTCCATTACATATCCTTCGTGTCCGGCTGGAGTGAATGGATTTGTGCATCCGGTAACTGCCAGTGAAAACAGAATTAATACTGCATAAAAATACTTCATTGTACTCTCCTTTGTTATCAAAACGCATTGTGCGTGACAATAGTGTATACGGAATCGAGAGAATTTCAACTAATAGAGAAATCCAAAAAGCCAGAGAGGAATTTTCTTGTCGTTTTCTGTTGAGTCGGTGTCAATAGCAAGATATGAATCCGCAATATCTCGAATCTGATGAAAACTCTTCCCCTCTCCACCAATCTCAAAAAGATATTTCTTATCCACTATAAAATCACCTTTTGATGCAACTTCAACACTATGTGCACACTGTAGTTGCGATAGAAAAAATGTCTCTCTTATTGTTCCCCTGTTGCTATCACTTCCCAGTGCATAAAAAATATTAGTGTTATTCAAATAGAGCTTTTCCGGTTTAGAAAGCTTACTTATTCCCCTCTTGTTACCATTAACAATTGTTATAAGCATCGC
>JAGLDR010000119.1 GCA_023145475.1 bacterium | reverse complement strand
AGAACAGTAAAAAAGGATGCAAGAAACTTCTCAAGTATGCTGCAAAACATGAAGTAACTACGCTTGTTATGGAGGCGACCGGAGGATACGAACAAAAAATAGCACGAGCAGGCATGGAGGTTCAACTTTCTGTTAAGATTGTAAATCCCGCTCGAGTAAGACACTTTGCAAAAGGATTTGGAATAACAGCAAAAACGGACAAGATTGATGCGTATGTTATTGCTTTATTTGACGAAAAAGTAAAACCGCCAGAAACAATTTCTAAAAGCAAAGAGCAGCTCAAATTGACAGAACTGGTTCGAAGAAGAAGTTCTCTTAAAAAAATGATTCAAGAAGATAAAAACAGAAAACACACATCAGAAGATTTTACAAAAAGAAGTATCCAGAGAGTCGTAAAAGTGCTCGAAAAAGAAGTAAAATTCATTGATGCTGAATTGCTGAAAATAAAAAAAGCATCTCCTGTTATTGCTGAAAAATGCAATGTGCTATGTCAGCAGAAAGGTGTTGGAATTACTACAGCCCTCTCCTTGTTGGCTCTCCTTCCAGAGTTGGGACTTCTTGATCGAAAACAAATTGCTTCTTTAGCGGGACTTGCTCCTATTGCAAGAGATAGTGGCAAATTTCATGGAAAACGATTTATATCTGGAGGAAGATTTGAGGCAAGAAGAGCACTGTATATGCCCGCTTGGGTAGCAGTTCGGCATGATTCTGAATTGAACATTTTTTATCATAGCTTGAAAAAACGAGGGAAGAAACCTAAGGTTGCAATCGTCGCTGTAATGCGGAGAATGTTGGTGAAGCTTAATGGGAAACTGAAAGATTATCTAAATGAGGTGCAACTCGAAGCAAGTTAAATGAATAAATTTTTAAAATTTAGTTGATTTTTAAGACAGTCGCTACGATAATAACAAATTATTGCTTATAGAACGCTTCAATTCAACAGAGACTCCAGCTTTCGCTGCATATTCGGGCCAATGAGAGACAACTGCTTTAATCTCTTCTATTATTTTCGCCCCTTTTTTGATGTTATTCGCATCGGCGATTGTCATAAGATCTGATCTGTTAATTCCTTTGTGCTTACCGTTAATACTCAGTGTATGCTGGCTTACCCACACATTATTTGGATCATAAGAATAGCACACATCATACGCAGGAGATAACTCCCAACGCCCCCCTTGTTTTAATATGAAAGAGAAATTCTTCGTGTGATCATCATAGTTGGTTGCCATCACATTAAAAACCATTCTCCTATACATCTGCTCCGCTTCTGGATAGGTCATTTTAACCGTTCTCATGGTTTGAAACAACTGCTCGTAACTGTAGCTATAGAGGTTATTATAATCAAAATGTTGGATTCCACAAAATGTTTGTAGATGATGGCGAATATTACCACCTTCTCTATCAAATCTTTTCGTCATAAAATGTGCACGACCATTTTCTTCTAAAAGCTCCGAATGCATCATCTGAATTCCACACTCTTTCGCCATCAGATAGTATGCATACTCCACACGCCCAAAACCATGAGTTTGTCCAAATTGAGTATCGCTCACTCCGTCTAATTTCAGCAACCAGTGCTCAAAGCCTTTTGGTGCAACCGTTTGCCCTGACCTTATCTCTCCGGTCGTTTTATTCAACGCAATGACGGCTTTCGGGCGGGCTCCACCAGCTGATGTTCCAATTTTTAATATTTCATTCAGCGCCTTTCTCTCATTTCCATGCAGATTCACTTCAAACTTCTCTTTGCTAAACAGCGCTTTTTGAGCCACTTCAACCAAACTTGTTATTTCAAGAGCAAAGGCCTCTTGTTCTGTTTTAAAGTGAGATGGTTCAAACTGTAACGCACCCATTCCTCTGTTGCCAATAAAGCAGAGTTGCTCGACAGGGTTCATACTTCCAAACGGTCGCCCATTTTGAGCTAACCATATATCTATCAGCTGAGTGCCGTATCTATCTGGCAGTGCATCAGCAAGCAGACCAGGCAAACCTTTAAAGGTGGATGTCTGCTCAAATCTCGGCTGCCGTAACTCTGGAAAGGTATAAATCTGCGCACCATTTTTAAGAGGCATTTTTATCGGTGAGAGCTCTATCCCTTTTGTCAAAAAAGTGTCTGAATACTGGAAACTGGCCAGTTGTCGCTTCGCATTCCAACGGACAGCACCGACCAACTCTCCCCATATTCTTACTTCAGCTACATCTACCATTCTACACCTTCATCTCTCTGTGACAAAGCTCCATTTTTCCGGCTGGCTCTCTGTTTCTGTTTTTTCTTAAGTTTCGCATACTCGATTGGGCTAATTTCATCGTCAACTTCAAAAACAGTCATAATATGGAGTAAATCTAAAATGCGCAAAACCTGCATCAAACTCCCGATAGATACCTTTTCGCCTCGCTCTAAAAGGCTCAGAGTTGAACGACTGATACCGGCTGCTTTTGCAACGACACTCTGCGAGCGATTTTGATTCAATCGATGCTGCTTAATAAACTTCCCGATTGTTTGAATCAATGCCTTATCACTCATTGATGCCCACTCTTTATGAAGACCATCATTCATACCGTCACCTCACCTTTGCATCTCTTCTTACAATATAGCATAAAACCATAAAATAGCAACAGAATAATGAATGAAACATCATTCATTAACATAAAATTATTGATTTATTGCATTATTATTCATTCAAATATAGATTAGTTTGCGTTGGGTACCCACGAGCACTCCTACGATATTCGCGAATAATTATTTTGATTTTTTTCTTGATATGAGAGGGCATAAACAATAGGATTCCACGGTAGATTTACCGACTCACCCACCACCGGAGGTTTCGATGAAGGTCTTTGTTGTCAATTCAGGAAGTTCTTCTGTCAAGTTCCAGCTGTTTGAAATGGATAATGAGCAAGTTATTGTCAAGGGAATAGCGCAGAAGATTGCTCTTTCCGATAGCCATATCTCATTTAAACTTTGTAAAAACCGAGAGAGCAAAAAACTAGCAATTCCGATGAAAAATCATCAAGAGGCTATTGATGCTATTCTCACACTTTTGACAGACAATCACATTATTTCAGGCAAAAATGACATTGATGCCATTGGACACCGCCTTGTCCATGCTGGCGAACACTATCACAGTGCTGTTGTGGTTACTGAAGATGTTCTTATGCGGATGACTGAATGTAATGATCTTGCTCCACTTCACAATCCCCCCAATATTTTGGGTGTAAGAACTTGTCAAAAACTCTTTCCTGAAACATTTCAAGCGGGCTGTTTTGATACTGCTTTTCATCAGACAATGCCTGATTACAGCTATATATATCCGATTGATTATGCAATGTATGAAAAATACAAGGTGCGTCGCTATGGATTTCATGGAACATCACACCTTTTTGTCTCTTGCGAAGCTGCCAAACTGCTTAATACCACCACAGAGTCACTGAAAATTGTCAGTTGTCATCTTGGAAATGGGTGCTCACTGACCGCTGTCAAACATGGCAAATCGATTGATACATCTATGGGATTAACGCCACTAGAAGGCGTTATGATGGGCACAAGAAGTGGCGATGTAGATCCTGGACTTATCTTCTTTCTAGAAGAAAAAGAGGGCGAAGATGTGGCGAGTGTCAAAAGACTGCTCAACAGAAAAAGTGGCTTAAAGGGTGTCAGCGGCGTATCAAATGATATGCGAGATGTAACCGCTGCCCGAGAGGGTGGAAATGACCGTGCTCGATTGGCAATTGATATTTTTATCTATCGTCTAAAAAAACAGATTGGCTCTTATGCCGCAGCGATGGAAGGCGTTGATACTATTGTATTTACGGGCGGAATTGGCGAGAACAATCCAGAGGTGCGCAGCCGAACACTTCATGGGCTCTCCTTTCTCGGTGTTACCCTAGATGAAGAAAAAAACAAGAGCATATTTGGAGAATCAGCCATTATATCAACACCAGAATCAAAGGTAAAAGTTGTGGTTATCCCAACTAATGAAGAGTTGGTTATAGCACGAGAGACAGTCCGTCTACGAAACCAACAAAAGAGTAAATAAAAGGAGAGACAAAATGACACGAACACCAGTTATTGCTGCAAATTGGAAGATGAACAACAGACTTGAAGAGACCGAGCAATTCTTCTCTTCACTTACCCTTTCACCTGCTCAAAAAGCAGTCTGTGAAGTTATTGTTGCCCCCTCGTTCCCCTATCTTGCAACCGCTCAGAAATTTTGCACAGAAAGCTCTGGCATTACCCTTGCTGCTCAGGATATCTACCCTGAAAAAAGTGGCGCATTTACTGGAATGGTTGGAAGTGAAATGTTGCACGACCTTGGCGTACAAGTTGTAATTACAGGTCACTCAGAGAGACGACACATCTTTAAAGAGTCGATTACGCAGGTAACAAAAAAATCACTTTTTGCACTGAAGGAAGGTTTCAAAGTGATTCTCTGTGTTGGTGAAACACTCACAGAACGAGAGAGTGGAGATATGTTTGATGTCATTACAGAGCAACTTGAGACATGCAATGCTCTGCCATCCCTTGATGATGTTATTATTGCGTATGAGCCTGTCTGGGCAATTGGAACTGGCGTTACTGCAACTCCAGACCAAGCTCAAGAGATGCATGCATTTATTAGAAAACTCTTAATTGAAAAATATAATGCAGGCGACACCCGCATTTTATACGGTGGAAGCGTAAAACCTGCGAATGTTGCTGAATTGATGCGTAAAGAAGATATTGATGGCGCGCTTGTTGGCGGCGCAAGTCTTAAAGCTGACTCGTTTATACAGTTGATATGATCGGAGGTATCAAACCGACGCACGGATAGTGCATCGGAATGACACCGTCCTAATTATTAAGGGGGAAGCCGAAGGCAGGGGGATTAGGCACTTAATTCGTCAAAATACTTATTACTGTCTCCGCCTGCATATTAGCCACAATCGCAACTCTAGCAGCACTAAACCCCTCACTCATATCCCGCTTCTCATCACCACAAATATAAAGATTCCCCATTTTTCTTACACGAAGTTCATCGAGATTCCCTACTCCTGCCATTCCACTGCCTGAAACTATCGGCTTATCTGGAAAAAGGGTCATCCACTCTTCAATCAGCATCATTTTTGCATCTACGGTGTCAAATGCCTCGATGAGGATATCAACTGATGAAAAGAGCTCTGTTATCGTATCTTTGTCTATCTTGAGATTATGTGTTACGAGCGTAACAGATGGATTGATAGCATAAAGATGATTTTTGAGAGCGTCTACTTTTGCCAACCCAATATCGCGTTGAAAATAGTGTTGCCGATTGAGGTTTGAAAGTTCAACAGTGTCAAAATCAACAAGAGTAAGCTTTCCTATGCCCGCTCGGACTAACGCAACGGCAGCATTTGAGCCTAGTCCTCCGCAGCCTGCGATGCCAATTGAAAAGTGTTGTAATCTGCGTAGTATTGGATGATTTCTTTGAAACAAATCCTCTCTCCTTCAATGGTTCTCTCTATCGTAACCGAGAAAAGATGATTTGCAAATTTCACAGGAAAATCGTTGTGGCAAAAACTCGCTTTTATCAAAATGATGTATAAAATGAGTCGTTATTGTAACTGTATAGAATTGAGGATATGTTTACACTTTCAGCACAAAGAATAGAGAGTGAAGAATGGGAAAAACACTTTTCACTTATTGCAACTGAAAAGCTTGTCTCAGAGAGTGGAAAATCCTATCTTCAACTGTTTGAAGGGGTCGTTCTTGTAACGACCATTGCGGGAAAAATCCCACTTGCAATACTTCCATCATCATACAATGCAACTATGGAGCTTTTAGCAAAAAGACCCAACCCTACGAATCCACTTATTTCTGTTATAGATCTCTCCTTATCTGAACCGACGACTATTCAAACGCGTTACCATTATGCAAAAATGACGAAAAAGGTGTTAGCGGAAACACCAATTAAGCTTGGAATTGTCATTGCTGCTCCTCTCATGGACAAAATAATAATGAAGCTTGCCTCTTGCTTTATCTCTCATCCACTCTTTTTTGTAAAAACTGATGATGAGGCTCTCGCAATTATTAAAAAAAATATCTCAATTGATGTTCAAAAAAGTGTGGTTGAAACAGAACAAAGACCGACAAAAAAGAAAGATGAGAAAGAGATTATCTATGCTGCTATTATACACCATCTTAGCACTTTGAAATTGGAAACTCCCCAAGATAAAACCATTGGCAAAAAAGAGATGCCACCCGCCGCACAAGAGGTTATTGACTCTTTCTCACTCTTTAAAGAAGATATTAAATCACTCTCTATCGAGAAAAAAGAACAAGAGATAGATTTAACTAAAAGTATTGAACGAACAAAAGAGCTGGCGGCACAGAGAGCACAATTTTTGCGAAGCCTTAACCATCAAATACGAACACCGATGACTGGCATTTTCGGCACACTCTCTCTGCTGAAAGAGACAAAAACAACGGAAGAACAAGCTGAGTATTTTGAGACTATCTCAGCTTCAACAGCTGCATTGATGGAGATGGTAGATAAGGTGATTGCAATTGCCGATGCTGAATCGGGAACGCTTAAAGTAACTGTAAACCAGTGCGATGTGAAAAAGATTATCTCAGATACCATTCGCCTTTTTTCTGCAAAGGCAGAAGAGGCAAATCTCACCGTACAAACAGATTTTCACGAAAGCACTCCAGCTTTCATTATCTCTGATGCGGGTAAAATCAAACAAATTATTACAAACCTTTTAAATAATGCCATTCTCTATACAAAAAAGGGTGGAATCACCATTTCAACCTCTTTCAAAGAGAGTGCTCTTGTCATAAATGTTACCGATAGCGGCCCTGGCATATCAAAAGCAGATCAGGAGACTATTTTTGACCAATTTGTCCGAGGAAAAACATCAATTGGGCAGCAAGGAAGTGGTTTAGGACTCTCTATTGTCAGCCATCTTGCAAGCCTCCTTGGCGGCTCTATTACTCTCGAAAGCAGAGAGGGCCGCGGAAGTACTTTTAGCTTTATACTCCCTCTTGATGATGCCAATATAAAATGAAAACAGCGCTCCTTACTCTGATAGCTTTTTTTCTTATTACGGCTGGCCACACAACTCTTTTTGCCGATGATTACTCTCCCTTTACTGTTACAAAACCGACAATCAAACAGGGTATACACGCCTCTGGGTGGGAAAAGGCACTGGTTGCAATTATTCCACCACAGTTAGATAAAAACAATGCTGATGATGATAGCAACAGTGATGACGATACAATCTGGACAGATTACACACTGGCTGAAGAAACAGACGATACCACACTGGAGATTGACGACAAATCAGAGGACGATAACGACTTTTCTGACAACGATAATGTCGAGTATGACGAGGTGCCAGAGGATGAAGATTTGATGACACTTATACCATCTGATAAGAGAAGAAAATGGGGGGAATGGTATGGATCAACACCACCGTTAGATGCTCAAACTGATTTCTTCCCCAAACAAGCTGATAGCGTTCCAATAAAACAAGCAGCAAGCTCTCCACTGCTCACTGCTGCTGTTAAACCAAAAAACGATGCGCTTCTTGATGGATTCTCTCTCTCTTTGTGGGGAGATTCATCGTTAGTCATCAATGCTGGAGCAAACTATACTTGGAAATATCTTTACTCAGCTGTCTCATTTGGAACAGATCTCTACACCCCAGCATTCAATCGTCCCTATTTTCTCGATATTCGCACTGGTGGAAGCTATCCATTCTCTTCATTTCTTGTAAGAACTGATATTGGATACCGAATCAATCTCAATCAACAGGGAGAGGGTTCATCACATTTTAAACAACATCAATTTGAATTTCGGGCGGCGGCTGGATACCGATTGAATCCGTGGCTTCTTTTGATTGGTGG
>JAGLDR010000118.1 GCA_023145475.1 bacterium | reverse complement strand
ACAATGTGATAGAGAAGGTGATATCTGATGATATCGCCACTCTTTTTAATGTAAAACGGAGTAATATCTCAAAAATAAAGAAACTGTTATGGCTTATAGGTGTCTCGCAACCTTTTACTCCTAATATTGACAACATCAGTAATGCCTTGGGGATATCGCGTGACTCGGTGTATAACTATATTGAATATCTTCAGAAATCTGGATTGATAATAGCGGTTGGAAAATCTGGTAAAGGTTCGAGAGTTGTACGAAAACCAGCAAAAATTTATATGGAAAACACCGGACTTATAAAAACAGTCTCAGAGATAACAGGTATAGAATCGCTTATTGGTTCAATGAGAGAGACATTTTTTGCCAATCAGTTACACCGAATTTCATCGCTTACCGTGCCTAAAAAGGGTGATTTTATGGTGAACAACACCTATGTTGTTGAGGTTGGTGGCAAAAATAAGACATTTGTTCAAATTAGAAATGAACAAAATGCCTTTCTAGCGTTAGATGGTATTGAGGTTGGATTTGGAGATAAAATTCCGCTCTATATTTTTGGATTTACCTATTAAAAGATTTATTTTTTATTCAGAGTCGATTCAGCATCAAAGACCAGTTTGTTACAGATATATTTGATATCTTCGCGGTCTTTATCTGAGATTTGGTTGATTGTGCCATTCTTAATCATATTCTTCAGTTTATAAAAACCCCCAAGATTCATCATAAAGTCCTGTCTGCTGTAAGGATCAAGAAGAGCAAGGTGACGCATCTCTATTTTTGATGCCTTCAAGGATTCACACAGTTTGCCTACTGTCTCTATTTCATTCGCAAGCAGTGCATCAACCTTTTTAGGGTCATTTTCCTTGACGGACTGAGCAATCTTATCAAAATCAATGTCTTTGATATGGCCTTCGGGCGAGGTTGAGCATGCCGAGAAAATCAGCATAAAAAAGAGAAGTATAACAATTTTCGTTGTCATCTTTAACTCCATTAGTGTGCTAAATTGACAATGAGGCTGAATACTATCGGTTTCTTCTTTGTCTTTTTGGCGAGCAATCTCCGAGTAATGATACGAACCTCTTCTTCAACATCTTGCCAGTCGGGTTCGTCAGACAACTTTTCAAAGTAGTTATAGATATTATCGACAATTGAGCGTTCAAGTTTTTTCATCACCTCTCGTGTGGCAATTCCTTGTGAAACGATGCGTGGAGCAACGATAAGCTTGTTGTTAAGAAAGTCAACAGTCATCATAACGGTCATACTTCCTGCTCTTGCTAAACGCCTGCGCTCTTTTATGGTCTCAATTGATACAAGGTCGGTTCTGTAGTTTGAAACAATGACAGGAAAGAGTTCAATACGGTGTTGAAGCCAGTGATCTTTGCCACCGTAGACCATCAGATCGCCGTTTGAGATGACGCGAGTGTCATATCCAAGTTTACCAGCAACTTGCGCCATCTTATCTAAAAAGCGAAAGTGGCCATGAACAGGGACAACAAGTTTTGGGTCAACATCTTTTATGACTTCAATAATTTCGTCTTGTTTTGCGTGTCCAGAAACATGGATTTTGGCATTGTTTTCATAGTAGACTGTTGCGCCTCTTTCGACAAGATTGTCAATCATTCGACTGATTGAGATCTCATTTCCTGGAATCATTTTTGAGCTAAAAAAGATAGTGTCGCCATATTTTAATGTAATAGATTTAAACATATCAAGGCTGATTCTATTCATAACTGCACGAGATTCAGCTTGTGAACCAGTTGCAACTATTGTCAACTTGTTATCTGGCACTGAGCTAATTTTTGCTGGGTCGGTAATAATACTTTTTGGCAGTTCAAGATAGCCAAGTTTTTGTGCAAATTTGGTATAGTTATTGATGCTTCTCCCAAGAAGTGCGACAGTCCTTCCCGCACTGAGTGATGCCTCTATAATTGTTTTGACTCGCTCAGTGTTTGAAGAGAACATCGTGGCAATAAGGCGACCTGTTGCCTTTGCAACAATCTCGTTAATATTCTCTTTTATAGATGCTTCACTGCCTGTGCGGCCCTCTTTTTCAACATTTGTAGAGTCGATAAAAAGAATGTCAACCGGTTTTTTACCAATAACTGCGCCAAATGGCGATTTTTCATCAGCTAATTTGAAATCACCTGAGTGTACAAGTCTATAGTTCGGTGTTTCAATCAAAAGACCATTTGCTTCGGGAACAGAGTGGGGAACAGGGATATAGGTTATGGTAAAAGGACCTATTTTGAACGACTTTTTTCTGTTTTTTACAATGTTAAATGATGAGTGCGCATCTGGAGCGACAATTCCCATCCTTTCGTGTAGTAACATCGAGGGAAGCTCAGTCATAAAGACGGGGATATTTCTCTTTTTAAGAAGATAGGGAAGGGAGCCGATGTGATCTTCGTGTCCGTGTGTAATGACGGCACCGTGAAGGGTGATATCGAGTTCATCAATGACATCAAAGTCAGGAATGAAGAAGTCATCTTCAATAAAGTCGTCGGAGCCAGGAAAGCCCATGCCAGCATCAATAAGAAATGCGTCGGAGCCATCCATAATAAGCGTAGCATTTTTGCCAATTTCACCAAGTCCGCCAATTGGCAGGATTTTTAATTTTGCTTTCATTTTAATTTCCGTTATAGAGTGTTTTATTCAATGCAAAGGCACTATTGTTAAAAAAAGAACGATGATAATCAAGGCTTTTGAGCATCAGAGATGCTCGCTTTATAGAGCTGCGTTTGAAGTCGTTTCCAATATCAAATGGTGTTGCCCAGCTTCGTTCATAGGTATAGGTAAATGGATTGACTGCCTTTCCGTCTTTGTAGACAGAAAAGTGCAAGTGGCTTGCTGTTGAGCGTCCTGTGTTGCCCACAAGTGCGATAGTATTTCCCATCCGAACCTCTGCTCCAGGTGAGAAAAGGAGTGAGTTGCAGTGGGCGTACAAGGTTTTAAATCCATCTTTATGTTGCAGAATAATTGTCTTTCCAAAGCCACCTTTTCTGCCAGCGAAAATCACCTTGCCATCTTGCGCAGCATGAATAGGTGTGCCAACTTTGGCAATGACATCAACGCCGTTATGAAACTTTTTGCGCCGAGTAAATGGATCTTTTCGATAGCCAAATGGGGAGCTCATTTTTGCATAGTCAACGGGTGTTCTAAAAAAACCAGATGGTGATAAAAATTTTGATGTATCCGCAGCAAAATAGTCGCCGTAGAGTCCATTTCTGTAGAGTGCAAGGGTAAAATCTCCTATGGTTTCACTTTTTACGGCGAATCCAAGAATGCCATAGAGATGCACTAACATATCGCCATCAAAAATTCCTTTGAGCATAAAAACAATAGAGTCATTAGGCTGAAGCATATCTAAAACACCCCAATCCCACAGCATTCTTGGCTTTGCTGTTTTGTAGAATTTAGAGTACTCTTCTTGAAAAGATGTGTGAACTGGGTAATATTTTGTCATTGTTTTGACAATAAGGGTAATTCTTTTTTCACTTTTGACAAATTGTCCACGAAATTTTTTGAAAATAATCTCTTTTCCTGTTGTTCGATTTGCATAATGGTGAAGAGAAAAACGGTGAACTTTCCCCATCCATCGTTTCATTACAAAAATATCTCCAGGGATAAATTTGACCAATCCTGCCTTTTGACGATAGAGGTTTTTTGCCGTTTTCCACTCTGTTTCACCCAGCTTAATAGCAAATTCTTTGTCGTAGTCTCCTTTAGGAACTTCAATATAAACAGTCTGTTGTACAGGTGTTGCTGGTGGCGGAGTGGGAAGGGAAATCATCAGAGTTGTTTCAACATCTTTGTTGTTTATGATGGTAAATCCAGCATAGAGAGCCCCTGCGATAAAAGGGAGCAGTATTAAAATTGTGAGAAACCGTTTCTTCATGGTGTTAAATTCTTTCCTCAAGTTACAAAAAACCTTCCGCATTATACGGAACATATAACATTAAGCAATTATTGAGCCAGAAGAGAGTCGAGAGCGTAAATTACCACATATCGGAATCAAATTTTTCATGCCATACACGAAATTCTTTTAATACGAGAGAAGTTTGAATATACTGCGTTCAAGTAACACGAGGAGGTCACATGACTATGTTCAGAAAAATTCCACAGCAGATTGTTCTGCTTATCGCACTGAATTTCTTTATTTTCGGGGCAATGCTGCTCAACAAAACAATTTTTTCAACCTATTTTATTATGATCTCCCTTGCAACGATTTTGATTTCTGAATTTTCCATTATAGAGAGGCGGGATAGATTCTTTCAGTGGGTCGTTTTAATTGCTGCTTTTTTGAGTATTCTGTTGCCACTACTGGCTAAAACGCCCTATGTATATCCTGTTTATGTTTTTATTATTACGGTATTTTTCTATACGGTTATTTTGCTGCTGCTTCAGATAACCAAAGAGCGGAAAGTAAGTACTGTACTCATTATTGACGCTATCAGCGGTTTTCTCCTGCTTGGTGTTGTCTTGGTTTTACTCAATGAGTTGGCGTTTATATTTGATGCCCATGCACTTGGAGAGACCGTTGGTAATTTAGCGAATGTAACTTATTACAGTTTTTCTACTCTTACCACAATTGGGTATGGTGATATCTCGCCAACAAGTGATTTTGCAAAGGCTGTGAGCGTATTTGGGGGAATAGTTGGACAGCTCTATCTTACTATTGTTATTGCCTTTATTGTCGGAAAATTTACAGCGTCAAAAAAGTCGAAAGATTAATGCCTTTTTTTTTCTTGACACTTCCTTATGATTGTGTTTAATAGGCGCACTGAGTGCCTAGATAGCTCAGTTGGTAGAGCAGAGGACTGAAAATCCTCGTGTCGGCAGTTCAAATCTGTCTCTAGGCACCAGTTTTGACCGTTTCGGTCGTCTCTTTCTTTTTCTTTGTTTGAAATCATTTTTTTCTGTTATTTATATAAGAATCGTGTAAAATGGAGCTGAATTGTAATAAGCAGTTCACCCACATATATTTATACTAGGAGGTTCTTCATGGTAACAGTTAGGTCGTTTCGTGGCATCAGACCACAAGATTCGTTGGCAGAAAAAGTTGCATCGTACCCCTATGATGTTTTGAATTCAGAAGAGGCGAGAGAGCTTACAAAAAATGATCCCTACTCCTTTCTTCATGTTGTAAAGCCAGAGATTGACTTGCCAAAAGATGTTGATTTGTATGATGAGTCTGTCTATCAGCAGGCAAAAAAGAATTTTGACAAGATGGTGGCTGAAGGATGGATGCAACAAGACAAGGAGCCTCATCTCTATATTTATCGCCAAATATGGAATGGACATGTGCAATATGGTATTGTTGGAGCTGCATCAGCTGACGAGTATAACAACAACATTATTAAAAAACATGAGTTTACCCGTAAGAAAAAAGAGGATGATAGAACAAAGCATGTTATGACGCTGAATGCCAATGCTGGACCAGTATTCTTGACTTATCGTGACAACAAGAATATTGATGAGCTTGTCTCAGAGTGGAGTGAAAAGAAGAGTCCTCAAGTTGATTTTACCGCAGATGATGGGATTCAACATACTGTTTGGGTCATTGATGATACTGCTGTTTCTGCACAACTTTCAGCTCTTTTTAAAGAGGAAGTTCCTGTTCTCTATGTTGCTGATGGTCATCACCGCAGCGCCTCTGCTGCCCGTGTAAAAGCTGAGCGATTGAAACATGATGCTAATCCATCAGAGGATAAGGCGTATAACTATTTTCTTTGTGTTTTCTTCCCTGCTAACCAGCTGAAAATACTTGATTATAATAGAGTTCTTTTCACAATGAATGGGCTGACAAAAGAGCAGTTCTTAGAAAAAACATCAGAGAGTTTTGAAGTTATAAGAAGTGGGAAAGATCGTCCTGACTCAGCAAAAGAGTTTGCACTTTACATTGACGGTGAGTGGATAACTTTGCGGGCAAAAGAGGGAACATATTCAGCGACAGATCCAGTTGGAAGCCTCGATGTTGCACTGCTTCAAAATAATCTTTTAGCACCTATTTTGGGTATTGGCGATCCTCGCAGTGATCAGAATATTGATTTTGTTGGTGGAATCCGTGGAACAGAAGAGCTCAAACGACGCGTTGATTCAGGTGAGTGTACTATGGCGTTTACCCTCTATCCTCCTTCAATTGACCAGTTGATGAATGTTGCTGACGCTGGCAAAGTTATGCCGCCAAAATCGACATGGTTTGAGCCAAAACTTCGCAGTGGATTGATTGTTCACTCTTTGGATTAGAGTTTTCGCTCTCTCTTGATAAACTTTCTTTTTTTCTCTTTCATCATATTTGATTTGAAAATTGTCCAAATCTCTTGTTTGCTTTTTGCATTCATTACTCTCTGCGTTGTATCAGGTTTAATAAACATTGATGCCAACGCTGCAAGAATCTTGATATGTGGATCATTATCCTGGGTAGATGATATCAGAAGTGCAATAACATGTGATTTCTCGCCACCTGGTGCTCCAAAATCGATTCCTTGCTTGCTAATGCCGACAGCTAATGCAACTCTCTCCACATCATTAGCTCGTGCGTGAGGAATGGCAAGTCCATTTTCCATACCTGTACTAATAACATTTTCTCGTTCAATAATTTCATCAAATACTGATGAAAGATGTTGAATGTGATTTTGTTGATGCAAGAGAACGGCTAACTCTCTTATTGCTCCCTTTTTTTCATCTGATTCAAGTGCCATAATGATGTGATCAGGTTCAAAGAATTCTGTGATATTCTCTGTGATGCAGATTTTTGTATCAGAGCCGTGTTGTGTCGTAAGCTCTTTTCTCATATCTGCGGGAAGTGATATCGCTTTGATTTTATCAATCACCCAGTAGAGTTTGATAAATGCCTCATAGACAACCGTTTTTGCAAAAACTTCATCTTGCGAAGAGGTCATCAAGATGAGCTGAGTATCATATTGGTACATTTTGATAAATGAGTTATCTTTTCTAATTTGATATATTTTGGCATCAAACTGTCTCATCGTGATGAAATAGCCTTCCTTATTAAAGTATTCACGCACATGGTTTGTGAGAATTTCAGTAAATTCAGGTATTTCAAGGTCAAATTTGGTTGAGATTAGACTCTCTTCTTCAGTGTCTTTTTTTGTTCCCTTTTTTCCATTTCTAAGCGAGAAGTCGAGAAGGGGTGGGGATATTATTGTTGTTATCAGAGTCATCATAATCGAGACACCAAAGATTTTCTCATCTAAAAATCCAGCAGAGAGTCCGATTCCTGCGATGATTAGTGCTACCTCACCACGGGGGACCATTCCAAGTCCAATTCGTGTCGCTCCAAGCTTGTTGAACCCAAGGAAGAGAGCGGGGATACCACAGCCTACCATCTTTGCTAAAATCGCCCCGATTGAGTAGACAAGACCAAGAAGAAGGATAGGCCACGAGAGAAAGACGCGCAAATCAACAAGCATACCCATGACGGTAAAAAAGATAGGAACAAGAAAGAGTTGAAGTGGGTGAAGTGTCTCTTGAATAATATAGCTTAAATCGGTTTTAGAGAGGCTGAGTCCCATAACATAGGCGCCAACAATCATTGCGAGTCCTGCGTGTTCAAATATGCCAGCAAGAAGAAGGGCAAGGCCAAGCGCCATAATCGAGATGGTGCCACCACCACCAATTTTTTTAAGAAAGCTTCCTATCTTTTGACTGAAAATGATGCCAAAGAGAGTGAATCCAAGCCACACTGAGATTGTTTTCAGTGCGATAAATGAGATAGCGCCCCAATCAATATCTCCCTGTCCTGCAGCGAGAATTCCCGATATTCCAAGGATGATAGCGAGCATAATAATGCCGAGTACATCATCAATAACCGCGCCTGCGAGGATAGTAACACCCTCAGGCGATTCCATACTTCGCCGCTCGGACAAAATTCGAGCGGTAATCCCAACCGAAGTGGCGGTGCTCATCACTCCCATAAAGAGTGCTCCAGGACTGAGGATTGGCAGCCCAATCATGGCGTGAGCGGTAAATACTCCAAGAGAGAATGAGACTAAAATTCCACCAAGTCCAACGATTGTTCCTGCGAGACTGTAGCGAATAAAGAGCTCAAGATCAGTTTCAAGCCCAGCAAGAAAGAGAAGGATGATGGAGGCGAGTGTTGCGATGCCATAAAGTTCATGCGAAATGGGAAATGCTGCGTGAGCAGGCAGAGGAAAGAGACCAAGAGGCATTCCAGGAAGAGGAAGTGCACCAAGAAGATAGGGGCCAATAATAATACCTGCAACAAGCTCTCCTAACACTGATGGAAAGTTGATTTTTGTGAAAACCATTCCACCAAGACGAGCGACAAAGATGATTGCAGACACCTGCAACATCAGTGTCATCATACGATGTGTTGTATCACCACTCTCTGTCGATGCAAATAGCTGACTTGCAAAGAAAATAGTGCCTATAAATATTGGTAGTAGATACGGTCTTTTTTTGAATAACATAGTCTCTCCTTCAGTCAAAATCAACCGTTTATACTACTTCTGTAGGATAAAGTACATAAATTTGACGCTACGATGCTACTGTGTGATTGCATTAGAATAATTCCGATTGCAGAATCTTTTTTATAGTACTTAATAGGTAAGCTTAGTGATTTAGTGAATAATAGTTGCCAAAAAAGATGCTTCTGGTATATTCTCCCTTTGTTCTTCTTGTTTTGGAGAGATGGAATGATTCGACATTTACTTTTCGTTGTTTTATTGATGACAATACTGTTGCCTTCTTGCATTGCACTTACTGATGATGTTAAACGCGATGTTGCGACGGCAAAGCTTCAGATTGAGGCAGACAGAGAGGCAGAGTTAAAGGCGCTGAAAGATGATTCGCACAAGCAGCTCGCTGGTCTTGAGAAGAGGATTGCAGCTCTTGAAACCTCCCTTAGTAAGATGGGTGTCAAGCAGAGTTCGCAGCTTAATTTGAGTTTTAGCAACATTGATGAGTTAAAAGAAACCATCTTAGAGCTTAATCGCCGTATTGACGAAGTTGATGTTTCGATGAAGGCAAAAGCGAGTGACAAAAGTGCTTTTGAAGCGATGGATGTGAAGTTTGCAGCACTGCAACAAGATAACGCAAACATTAAATCAGAACTTGAAGAGTTAAAAGAGGCGGCAAAGCCTGTTAACCATGTTACGATTACAAAAACGGGACGAATTCGCCTGCCTGAAAGCAAAAAGAAGAGCTATGCCGAGCTTGTTAAGTTGACGAGAGCGGTAAAATCGGATGATGATAGTGGTCAGATTATTCGCTCTGGATGGGCTCTGTTTAAGAAAAAATGGCCATCGTACCGTCAGTGTGATCAACTCTATTGGAGTGCTGAATCTTATTATTTACAAAAGAAATACAGTGTGGCGATTACAACATTTAAGCAGATTGATGCTAAATATAAAAAGTGTCCTAAAAGAGAGGCAAGTTATTTAAGAATTGTCTGGTCTCTCTATTTTTTGAATAAAAAACAGACGGCAAGTGCCATTTTACAGGCTATGAAAGCTGAATTTCCGAAGAGTAGTTTTCCTAAAGATATTAAAAAATTAGAAAAGTTGCTCAAAAAATCATCTAAGAAAAAGAAAGGAAAAAAATAATGATAAAAACGCTCGTGTCACTTTTAACTTTTTTGATGCTTTTTTCGTGCAGTTATACTGTAAAGGATAATGTTCCACCAGAAGATATTGTTGAGCGAGTGACAGATATGCATCTTTTACTCGACGGTAATCATCTTTTGATTCTTAACTCTAATTTTGATAGATCCTACGATTATGGTCGTCTTTCAGTTGTAAGGTTGGCGACAAAGGATAAGGAGTCAGAGGTTGTCTCATCTATTCTTGTTGAGTCGCTCAGTGGAAAGATAGCAGTAACAAAAGATGAAAAGTTTGTTTTTGTTACAACAAGGGCTTTTGGCACACTGCACAAGATAAAAATAAGCTATAAAGATGGTGTTCCTCTCCTCTCTTATGCGATTGATGACTCTCTTGATGCGTCATCTTTAACGCTCTCTCTTGAACCGTACGCAATGGTTTTTAGTGAAGATGAGAAGTTGCTCTATGTTACCCATTTGATGAATGGTGAGCTTATAGTCGTCGATGTTGCAACATTTAAAGTACTGCACACTTTTAAACTTTTACATGGTGTTAGTGATATTATGCACGACCCTGTTACTCATGCCAATGTTGTAACCTATAGAGATTGGGCTGAATTGAGTGCTGTGCTTCCTTCGGGGAGTGTTTCCGCTCCTGGGATTGACATATTTCGACTGATTCCGGATATGCCTGATAGAGGGGTCGATATGCGCGACCTTGCCGCATCAACAATCAATGATAGCGTTTTTTATGCCACCTATCGTAACACTGATGCAAAGGGCGAGGAGTGGCCACTTGTTGTACGCTTTAGTCTGCTCAGTGACGGTGTTCGTATCCATGGTCAAACTGACTGGTTGTCGCCTGTTACGGGACGATTGGGTGAAATTGAACAAGTTTCTGATATGAAAAGTGGTGATGAATGGCTTTTAGTTGCCGCAGTAAATGAAGAGGTCGTTTATGTTCTTGAAGGACTTTCAGGCAATCTGCTCTGGCGTTTAGAGGCAGATGACTGTCACCCATATCAACTCCACTCTTCTCAAAATGGGGGCGTGTGGCGACTTTTTGTTTCCTGTTTTTCTGATAATAAAATTTTGGTATACGATGTTGATTCTCAGTCTGATACCCTCTTTCACCAAATAGAGGTGATAAAATGAAACGCATACTTCTTGTTGCTCTTCTTCTTCTCTCTTTAGTCTGGTTTGCTGGGTGTGATAAGTCGAGCTCAGAATATGACCTCCACTCGGTCAGTTCATTGACACTGAGCCCCTTTATGACCAACTGTTCATCGGGGATTGATAGCTACCTTCTTTTTGTCGCAGATGAGGAGAGAGAGGAGACGCGAGTGAAGCTGATTGATGGATGTAGTGGCTCTTTTGTCTCTAATTTTGATGATCCCTTTGATGGAGATACAGGACTGCTTGTCGATGGGGCAGTGCAGGCACTTGCTGCTGCGGAAAAAGAGGAGGGCGAGGTAGGGATTGTACTTGCGCTTGCGGGAACAGGGACAATAAATCCTGCTGATAACGAGGGCAAAAAAGGCTCTTTTTTACGCTTTTATAGTATGAGTGCTATCACCGATATTCCTCAAGAAGGCGTGAAAGAGATTGCTCTTTCAGAGGTTACCCGTTTTTTAGATACGCAGGGGACACTTTTTACCGGAGTAACTGAGACATCAGCCTATACGGTAGATAAAGATTTTTCTAAAATCGCGGTGGATGGTAATTTTCCAACAATTCCTGTTAACTATGCGTGTCATGAGAAATATTGTCTGTTGCATACGAAAGATGGTTTGCTCTACAAGCATACGGCATCGACACCCCTTGAGTCAATTGATGTGGGGATTACTGAAAAAATTAGAGGCGTTTTCTCAATAAATAAAGAGCGTTGGGCGATATCGACAGAATCGTCAGTCTATCTTTTCGATAGTGAGCTGTTACCCGTTGTTGAACTTAAAATGCCTGAGATGGTTAAAGCTGCCTCCGTAACCTATCTTGAGGTTGAAGACTCTTTTTACTACCGTCTTTTGGCTGCTGATAGTGCCAGTGAAAAGGTTGCTCTCTCAATTGAAGAGACAACGGCTTATGGTGAATCTGATGAGGATATAAATGAGACTCCCGACATTGATGACGAGTCATATGAATTTCCTGATGATGACACTTTGCCTGATAGTGTTTTCGATGCAAAAAAACATGATATTATTGTTGTCGCCACCCAAAATGGCGCAATGTTGCTGTTTGATATAGATAGTGATGGGTGGATGGTAAGGCATTTTACCTCTGATGATCCGCTGAGTAGTGAGGAGATTATACGAAGAAACAGGATGCAACCTTTTCTCTATCGTTATTTTAGACGCTATCCCGATGATGATGAGACAGAGGCAACAACTGCACCTTTTCTCACTGATTTGCAAGTTCGTCGGAATTTACACTATACCATTCAATATACCGCCGTGTTTGAAGGTGTCTCTCAGTTGCTGACATCACATGCTGGGCAGTTTGATGACAGTGCAATGGTATTAGGTGATAAGACACTCTCTTTTGCTGACTACAATTTGCACCCAGGAGAGGGGCGTTTGTTGATAACATCAAAAAGAAATCTAAATAGTGCGTGCACCATTCCGCCCTCTGCGACAATTTCAATGGGGATTGAGTCTGAGCTTTCAGAGCACCTTTTGCAGGTCTCAATGGACAGCTATGCAGATAGTGTTAATGCCTGTTTTGGGCCGCTTTTATCATATTCACTCTATCCAGAGAATCGTTATCTTATCTCTTTGATTGACCCTCTTTTTCGTACATACGAAACAATAGGCGATGAGTTTCCTGCAGGAAGTGGAGGGAGTGATTTTACCCACAGTGATATTTTGTCTGATTTTAGAATTGAGAAGGGTGATGATTCTATTAAAACGATGCCAGGTGTTACCCATATTTTAACGATAAAGCCAAGTATCTACTATCTTGGGTATCAAAGTCGCCAGGTTTTTGAGTGGAGTCGTCAACCTATTCCTGGTCGATTGCTTCTCTTCTCGATGACGAGACGCTATATTGCGGATTACGATCCTCTTGAGCAAATTCTTATTAATGATTTTAAATAGAGCGAGGGATAGTATGAAAAATATTTTTCAATTGGTGCTAGCTGTCTTGTTGTTAACACTATCACTCTCTGTGAGTGCAGCAGATGCAGATATTGCAAAGTTATTTGATAAGTACAAAGGTATAAAGACTTTCAGTACCGATTTTAATCGGGTATTTACTGCAAAAATGACTAAAAAAGTGACAAAAGACGCTGGGCTTATTAACTATCTTGCTCCTGAATTTATATCCGTTGTTACACAAGAGAAAAAAAATGTTGTGGAAGAGACCTATATTACACCAAAACAGACTTCGTTTATTGATCACAAAAAAAAGAGTGTGTTGATTAAAACAGGGGCATCAGGAATGGGTGACTACCTCGTTTTTCTCCGTGGACCAGATGCAATTAACAAGAGCTTCACAGTGAAAAATAGTTCATCTTCGATTGCTAAGGCGAACAAAGCAGGGATTACAGTTGAGAAGGGAGCGCTGCTTATCAAATTGACCCCAAAAGAGCCGATGGCCGATTTGCGATATATGTTTTTGATTGCAAAAAATAGTGAAGTAATAGGACTTGTTATTGTTGATCAACTGAAAAATCTTAACCAATTCTTTTTTACTAATATCAGCTATAAAAAGAAGCTGACAAAAGAGCAATTTATGCCCAAGACACCAAAAGGGTATGAAGTGTCGCACTTCCAATGATTTCATTTTTTATTCCTATAACTCACCTTCTTTCTTCTGAGTATTATTCTGAAGGAAGTCGATTGTATGCTGAGAAGCGAGGGGTTGTCACGGGGATTGAGTATAATCTTCCAACATCGGTCACGCTTCGTGCATTTTTCTCAACGGGGAATCATACGGTCAATTTGATTGTGTCTACGGATGAGATTTCTACGGTCTGTAGTTGTGGAGAGAGGCTTTGTAAACACGCAGTCGCTGCTGCATTGCAATTTAATGAGATGTCAATTGGCGATGAGTTGCCTGATGATCAAATCATAAAATTAGCTGAGGCAACGGCAAAGGCAAAGCATCCTACATTTCCCTTAGAGTTGCGTATTGTTGATGGGGCGTTGAAGTTGAAAACAACCGAAGTTCCCATTCAATTGTTAAATGTTTTTCCCGATGTTTCAGGAGATATTACGCCACTTGTTGCACTCTCACCAGAGCTTTTTACCTTTCAATCAAAAAAGGTGAGAAAGACAAAAAAAGCACGAATACTTCTCTATACACGAGAGCACGACGCTCTCCATTTTTCTCTTCCGCTTCATCTGCTCTTTTTTAAGCAGTCAGCTCTTCTGTTTGATAAAGAGAGTGTTGAAATTCTCTCGATTTCGTCAGAGCAAGCGACACTGCTTAACACTCTTCTTCGGACGACTATTCAAAGTGATAGCATAGAAAAGGTTGTTGCCTTAACAACTCGATTAAACAAGGCCTTTACACCAACTTTTAAGGTAAAAGGCGATTTGAATGCCTCTGTGAGGCAGATTGATGATAGTAATCGCGCTAATTTTTTGCTCTCTTTTAACCACAACAAAACTGTTGTTGATGTTGCGGTGCAGAGTGATGATAGTGTGCCTGTTCCTCTTAATTTTTCTCGTGCCGATAAAGATCACTCCTATCTGATTGATGGGATTCTCTATACGATAACGCCACAAAAAGTGAAGTCGATTAAACAGTTTCTTCGCTCGGTTGGATTGACACTTAAAAAGGGTGTTTTCAGTGGTTCTGCTGCTCTTTTTACGACTCTGAGCTCTGAGCAATCTCCTCTGTATAAAGAGGGCGAGGTAGAGAGAGCGACAACATTGACAACTGTCTCCTATACCTCTGATGATATAGAGCAGACTTCTATCGTGCTTAATATGGATAAAGAGGGAAGTTGGTTCTCCTTTTCTGTTACCTTTCCGAGTATGAATCGACCACTGCAACCTGATTCTCTTATCTCTGCAATCAGAGAGTATCGACGAGGGGTTAAAGCTCCATTGGTTATGGATGAAGATGGTGATTTGTATAGGTTGGAGGATAGTGAATCTTTTCTTAAAAATATCAGTGAGTTACTCTATTCTGATGCAGTGAGTCCTGGGAAGAAAATGAGCAATAGAATGTTGCCTCATCTTCTTGCTAAAAAGGCAAATGTTACGATTGAAGGTGATATTTCGGCATTAGAAAAAAAGAAGTATCAAGAGATTGTAAAAGCGTTGCAAAATGGTGAATATCCCGAATTAGAAAAGATGAATTTTCCCTCAGTGCTGAGAAAATATCAGAAAGAGGGTATTCGCTGGATGCAGCTTCTTTTTCACCTTGGACTGAGCGGCATTTTGGCTGATGAGATGGGGCTTGGAAAGACAGTGCAGGCGTTGACAGTATTGCAAGCTGAAAAGAGAGACAGACCATCTCTTGTTGTTGCTCCAAAGACACTAATTTGGACATGGAAGCACGAAATAACAAAGTTTTTTCCAGAGATGGAGACGGTAGTTATTGACTCCTTTCCTCCAAAAGAGCGTGAGGAGTTGTGGAAACGCGCAGGAAATTCCCTTATTATCACGAGTTACTCTATTTTGGTCAATGATTTTTCACATCTTAAGTCACTGCTTTTCAATACGCTTGTTGTCGATGAAGCACAGCATATAAAAAACAGTTCAACACGAAGATTTAAGACAATAAAAGCGGTTAAATCGATGCGGCGCATTGCATTGACCGGTACACCACTTGAAAATAGACCAAGTGAACTGTGGAGTATTTTTAACTTTCTGATGCCCGGTTTTTTAGGAGTCAAAAAAGAGATTGTCTCAGCCGAAAGAAATGGAGATATCGCAAAATTACAAGAGTTTTCTCTTATGGCATCCCCGTTTATGTTGCGAAGAACGAAAAGAAAGATTATGCCAGAACTTCCTGATTTGATTGTAAGAGATGTTCCTGTCGAGATGCCTCCGATGCAACGAGACTTCTATCTGTCACTGCTCTTGCGAAGTAAGGCAGAGTGGATAGATGCGAATGGTGAGATGGGCGATATTGATATTCTTCGCCTGCTTACCCGCTTGAGAATGGCGGCAGATCATCCATCTCTTGTTGGTGATGGCGAATTTTCTCTTTTTGATTCTGGA
Organism: bacterium; assembly: GCA_023145475.1. GTDB lineage: Bacteria > UBP6 > UBA1177 > UBA1177 > JAGLDR01 > JAGLDR01. The sequence goes on along the minus strand of JAGLDR010000118.1, from coordinate 20,608 downwards.
AAGATAACAGTGATAAAAGAGATTGTAGAAGATATTGTTGATGGTGAAGGTCGTGTGTTGATTTTTAGCCAGTTTTTAGGAATGCTTGCCCACATAAGGGCCGCAATGGAAGAGATGAATATTCCCTACTACTATATTGATGGTTCAACAAAAGAGAGACAAAAAGAGATTGATGCCTTTAACGAAGGTGGTCGAGCCGTTTTTATCCTCTCTTTGAAAGTTGGTGGTGTCGGTCTTAATTTGACAGCTGCGGACAATGTTATCATCACTGATCCATGGTGGAATCCAGCGGTTGAAGAGCAGGCGTGGAGCAGGGCACACAGAATTGGTCAAAAAAAGACTGTTGTTGTGCATAAACTCTATTCGATTAACACCGTTGAAGAGAAGATTTTGAAAATGCAGATGGAAAAACGCAATATGGTCGATATGTTTCTCTCAAAGGCTGTCGCAGATCCACAGAAGGATTTTGTACGGCAAATTGCCAAGATGGAATTTATTGATGATATGAAGTAGTGGTCAAATTCATTTCTGACTGATGTGCGGGGTAAAATTATGGTTGAGAAGTCCCCAAGAAAAACAAATAAAATTGAAGTGTTATGTACGGATGAGCAACGAGACTTAATAAGAAAGAAAGCAAAGAATAGTGGTATGAGTCTTAGTGAGTTTGGTCTTTTTACGATGATTAATTCACAAATCTCAGTCTCGATTGGTGGCGATCCTCTCCTCTCTTCACTCAACAGATTAATTACAATGCTTGATGATGAGAAAATCTCATTAGATGAGTTTGAAATGCTTAAAAAGAGGTTGCTTGAACAATAAAACCAACAAGCGTGTGACGAAGCTATTCTCCCTGCTTCTTCTCTTTTTTGTTTTGTGGAGTGCCCCACTTGTCGCTGCTGATGATTTTTTACTCTCCTCTCCATTTGAAACTTCCCCTATTTGTATGAATTCATCTCTTTTGCCGGGAGTTATCTCTGATACGCTTCTTTTTGACTGTTTTGATGTCGATATTGCAACTACTCTTGCCTCACATCCTGATAAACTGAAAAAGTATCTAGATAATTATCCACTGACTGAAATTACGGCTCCATTTCACTATTGGTATGAGTTGAGAACAGAGCACCTACTGAACTCTTTTATCTTGCTTGTAACGCTCGTCAACCGTGCCGAAAATAGTGATATTGTTGATCGTTATCGAGGCGATGGAGATTTCTTGTTTGCAAAGGTTCTTAACCATATTACAGTAGAACAACAAGATGGATTTCGTCGTCTTTTGATGAATCAGAATGGTGGACTCGATGCAACTCAGCTAGAATTGCTTTTTCTTATGACATTTCAAAAAGTGCAAAAAGAAGATCGTTATTTTAAAAAAGATGTAACGACAGAGTACATTCTTGCCGTTACACTTTACCGTTTTATTGAACAACTCTCTGCAAAACGATTTTTCTGCGTAGATGTCTCTGTTTGCCCTCTTTTGCACACAATGACCAAAGCATCTATAAACGGTCTTGTTGCTCCTACTCTTGATGCCTTTCTCTTTTTTATGGATAAAAAAGGTAACACGCCTTCTTTCACAGAGTGGCACAGCTATTTGCGGGATTTCATCTCAATGGAGAAGAGTGATAAGCACTTTAAGAATATTTCTGTAGAAGCTTTGCTCTATCCCCAGAGTTTTCTGCTTGACCATCTCTCTCAGCTGCCAAAAGTTGAACTGCAGTCGGCAAACGAGATGAAAGAGAGAGGATTGCACTATGATACATCGCTCGTGGAATGTGCCTATTTGAAAGAGCGAGCAGCAATATTTACATCTGAGGGAGCCGCAGAAGTGTTGCAATATAACGAAGGGTTGCAATTTGTCTCAGGCTGCACCCCGTTTGTGCAGATGCCGGCTTCATTTTCTCCAAATCGCATCGTTATTGATAGAGACGAGCAGTGGATAGTAGATGCTATCTTAGTAATGCACCTTCTTGTAACAATTTCATACAGTGAGGAGGATAGATCGGCGACTTTGTATCTCGCGCTTTTGAATTCAGCTCTCAAGTATAAAGAGAACCCAACGGGAAATCTTTTTGGGGAGGCGTTACTTTATGCGTTTTATAGCCATAATATTTATCTTTTTATGGATATTCACTTTTTTGCACCTGCTGGATTGCTTTCAAATCACGAGATAGCTGCAACGGTTGATTCTCTTCATCGTTTGTATTAAAATAACCGAAATTAACCGTAATAATGTTTGACACGCTCCTCTTCCATCTTTATAGTTTTGCAAATGGTTCTCGACAGAGAGTGGAGAGAGAATGAGAGACGATAGTGGCGTTCTAAAAAATGATGGAACGATTAATCACCGCAAACTTGGGCGATTGATTTCAACAATAGAGCATGATAGACAGCGTGCAACAGAGTTGCTTGCCTCAATGGTATCTGATTATCCGTCGATAGTTATTGGAATTACTGGACCTCCTGGTGCAGGAAAGAGCTCCTTAACGGATGGATTGATTGTCGAATATAGAAAAGCAGGAAAGCGAGTGGCAGTGATTGCTGTTGATCCAAGCTCTCCTTTTAGTGGTGGTGCAATCTTAGGTGACAGAATTCGTATGTCATCTCACAACACCGATCCTGAGGTTTTTATTCGTTCAATGGGCAGCAGAGGAAGTCTTGGCGGTCTTGCTCCCGCGTCAATGGATGTTGTTTCGCTGCTCAGAAATTTTAATTTTGATATTATTATCATTGAAACTGTCGGTGTAGGGCAGAGTGAAATTGATGTTATGAAGGCTGCCGATACCGTTCTTCTTGTTCTTGTGCCTGGAATGGGTGATGATGTGCAGGCATTAAAAGCAGGAATTATGGAAATTGCCGATATATTTGTCGTCAATAAGGCAGATAAAGATGGACGAGAGCGACTTCTTGCTGAACTGCAGATGATTATTGAACTAAATAGGCGACAACTCGACTGGATTCCTCCTATTGTTGAAACAGTTGCAACAGAGAGAAAAGGGGTAGCTTCCTTGGTCGAGCAGATGTCGCAAAGGGCTGATTTCGTTAAGAAAAACAGAGATACTATATGGCGTCCTCGTGTCGAATCACAGATAATGCAGATGATGCAAGAAAAAACAGGGTCAGATATTCTTGCAATTTTTAAAGGGCATAGTATCTTCAATGACTGGATTGAAAGAATCCTTAGCGGAGAGCTTAATTTGTACCAAGTCCTGCAAAAGATTGAATCACATTTGAAAATTAGCTGGAGAGATGAGAATGAGTAAAAAAATTAACCATGTAGGCATTGCCGTTCCAAGCATTGCAGAATTTCTTCCTTTTTATACTGATGTTCTTGGATTGGAGTTTGAAGGAGAGGAGATTATTGAAGACCAAAAGGTTAAGGTTGCTTTTCTCTCTTCAGGCGAGAGTCGTATTGAACTTTTAGAGCCAACATCTCCAGAGAGTTCGATAGCAAAGTTTATTGAGAAAAAAGGTGCAGGAATGCATCATCTTGCATTTACTGTTGATGATATAGAGGCGGAGCTTGCTGATTTGAAGGCAAAAGGTGTTCGTCTGATTGATGAAGAGCCACGAGTTGGTGCCCATCATACAAAGATTGCGTTTTTACACCCGAAAATGTCTCGAGTGTTGGTTGAAATAACAGAAGAGAAAAAATAGTTTCTAACGGAGTGAATTATGGTTTCTATTGAAGAGAAATTAGCTCAAGTCAGAGCAAAAAGAGAGCAGGCACATCTTGGCGGCGGAGAGCTTCGCATTGAGAAGCAGCATGCAAAAGGGAAGTTGACCGCTCGTGAGAGAATTGCAAAACTGCTTGATGCAGGAAGTTTTGAAGAGGTTGATACCTTTCGAGCTGGACGAGGACCAAACAGCCCACTTGGCGACGCTGTTGTAACAGGGTTTGGTACAATTAATGGCAGAAAAGTTTGTCTTTATGCACAAGACTTTACTGTTCAAGGTGGCAGTTTAGGTGAGGTTGTTGGACAAAAAATCTCTAAAATAATGGACCTTGCAATGAGCACAGGAGTTCCTGTTGTTGGTATGAATGACAGTGGTGGTGCCCGTATTCAAGAGGGAATTACCAGTCTGTATGGCTATGGTGAAATTTTCAAAAGAAATACTCTTTCCAGTGGTGTAATTCCACAAATATCAGCTATTTACGGGCCTTGTGCTGGTGGTGCTGTTTACAGCCCCGCGTTAACAGATTTTGTCTTTATGACAGAAACAAATTCATATATGTTTTTGACTGGTCCAAAAGTTGTAAAAACAGTGACACACGAAGATGTTACCGTTGATCAACTTGGTGGTGCTGCCGTTCACATGAATAAATCAGGTGTTACCCACTTTGTGCATGAGACGGAAGAGAAGTCAATCGAAGCAATTCGTCAACTTCTCAGCTATCTGCCATCAAACAACATGGAGGACCCTCCTTTTGTTGAAACACATGATCCGCACGATAGAATGGAAGAGACTCTCAACAAGATAGTTCCACTTTCACCTAATAAAAGTTACAATGTGAAAGATGTTATATCTCTTGTTTTTGATGATGGTGAGTTTTTTGAAATTCAACCAGCGTATGCAGCAAATCTCGTTATAGGTTTTGCTCGTTTAAACGGTCGAAGTGTTGGTATCGTTGCAAATCAGCCCAATGTTCTTGCAGGTGTTTTAGATATCAATAGCTCAATGAAGGGTGCTCGATTTATCCGATTCTGTGACAGTTTCAACATTCCGTTGATAACTCTTGTTGATACTCCAGGATTTATGCCAGGAACGACACAAGAGTACGGTGGTGTTATCAAACACGGCGCAAAAATGCTCTATGCTTACAGTGAAGCAACCGTTCCAAAGCTCGCAATAATCATGAGAAAAGCATACGGTGGAGCCTACATTGTTATGAGCTCAAAACACCTGAGAAGTGATATGAACTTTGCGTGGCCAACAGCGGAAATCGCCGTTATGGGCGCCAAAGGGGCAATTGAGATTTTGAAAGGCAGAGAGCTCGCAGCAGCAGAAGATAAGGTGAAGTTTATAGCAGACGAAGAGGCTGACTACAGCGAAAATGTAGCCAATCCTTATAATGCTGCACGACACGGATTTATTGATGATATTTTTGAGCCGAGAACAACTCGTCCTCGCCTTATTCGTGCTTTAGAAATGCTTGCCACTAAACAAGATAGTTTGCCTGCTAAAAAGCATGGCAACATTCCACTCTAGGAGGGCGTTATGCATCTAATTCAGATTGCGCATCTTATAGGGAGTGTCGCGACTCAAGGTGATATTGATGTCATCCGAGTGGTGATGCCAATTGTTGGTATAACTGTGGTAATGCTTGGCTTGATTGCACTTGCTTTTGTGTTGAAAATGTTTGTTTTTCTTGATAATGAGTCCCCAAAAGTGAAAAAAACAGCTCCCACCACTTCTAACAAAGTAGTTACACAAGAGGTAAACGAGAGCCTCGCTACTTCATCAGACGATGATGAGTTAGCAGCAATCGCTTTTGCGCTCTATCTCTACACTAGTGAAGAAAATGTACAAATGCCTTTGACTCACAATCCTGAATATAACAATGCAGGATGGCAGGCATCGCAAAGACAGTCACAAATTCAGACATATAATAGATGGTCCGCTTTAAGGAGAAAATAGTGAGGAAGTTCCTCTTGTTATTATCACTTTTCTTCTTTTGTTATGGTTGTTCAGATAAAACGGTAACAATAGACGCCGATAGCAGCAGTGATGTAGATATAAATTCCCCGTTCATGGATAATGATACACTCACTGATCGCGACACGGACACTGAGGCTCCCGAAGTGCCCGATCTCGACAATGATATTACAACTGACGCAGATGTTGACGAGCGATGCCTAGACCTTCGTATTCCTGAAAATGTTATAAAAACACCCTTTCCATTCAAAGATAAAGATGGCAAATCAACTTTTTGCCGTCCAGGTTGTGACACGCCAACAGAGACTGATCCGCAGTGTGTAAGAAACATCTGGGAGTGGGACAACTGGACTGAATATCAAGTCTATTTAGCGGCACAGAAGAAAGATCCCAATCAAACTTTAGAGCGGGAGTGTTATCCGTGGCCTTGTAAGTTGCCAGACATGAAAGCAAAGACACAAAAAGAGATAAAGACGCTTGTGAGTAAGTGCGATAGATGGTTGACGGTGAATGAGTTTACTTCAAGCATGGGTATCGTCTGGTCACACGGAATGAGTAATGGTGTTGCTGGCATGGATTTCGGACATAGCGGAAGGGTTATTGAATATAATCCAGAAAAAGATGAGTATTCTACGGTCAGTGCTAATGCAGGACAATTAGCTTTTAATGAAAATCGCTATGTGTATCCTCTGTTTGATCGAAGAAGAACAGAGGAACAGCCTTTTTATCACTCTTTTGTCATTTCTGCATTAAAAAAAGATGGTAAATATTATTATGAACTAATTTACGACAATGAGAAGCACAATTCTTTTATGACTCGTCCAGCTCTTTCCAGCGAACAATGGGTCTTAATCCAAGTTTCTGAAGGTGCAGATAGCAATGAAACCGAGGTTAAATACGCAAAAGCAGGTGTGTGGGAGTGGCAAACCATTGGTGGAATAGATTACCACCTTGCGCAAGAGGGAAACATTGTTGGTGACCATCTGACTTTTATAACCAATAATCGAGATATGTATTATTGTGATTTGCGAACGGCTCCAAAGCATATTGGCAATTGTCTTCACATTAATCGCCCGATTGAAGATGGAGAGTTTGAGCAAGGACATGAACCTCGTATTGATGTAGAAAATGAATATAGATTGGTTTATAATATTGATAACAGTAAAATCTTTGTTGAAGTTGACTTGAGTGACATTAACAATCCGATTTACACCGAACACTTGATAACTCCATCTGATGAGACAACATGGGCGGTCTCTCCCAATATGCTTCAAGGGAATATCGTTTCCTATACAGAGGCTTTTCAAATACTTTATGAGTCTTGGCAGGCTGATTTTAAAGGGTGCTTTTACCGATTTGATACAAAAAAGAGCTACTGTTCCAATCCTGTTTTTGAACAAACACCAGGATATGCTAATGTTTCATTGATGGGTTATAACGTTTTTTGGGGCAAGTGGCATCTCTGGAAAATGATTGGTCGAACAGCAACACTGATGCGTGATTGGGAGTGTTATTGTGAAGAGACGGGGATTTGTCCGTTGACGGAAGAGAAATAGTTGTTGATTTTATGTGAGAGGTTATTGATATGAAATCTATTTTACATTTATTGCTTTTCATGTTTTTGTTTTCTGTATTCTCTCTTTTTGCTACTGATGTTCCACAAAAGATGCTCAGTGTAAACAGTATACCTTATTCATCTCCCTCCGCTCCTGAATGCCAATTTAATGTAGATTCGCTCTCCAATGAGTGTAGAGCATTTTGTATGATGAACGAGAATTCAGGCGAGCCCTATTTGGATGGTGAAAGTGTTGCTCGTTTCTCTTACAGTATGCCAATATGCCCGCAACCAACATATGGGAATGGCGTGGAAGTAAATAGTTTTATATCTTGTGAAGATCGAATGAAATTCTGGTGTGCTCCCTCTGGATGCTCATCGAATACTTATGATGATTTCCGTATTTTTTTCACCCCAAAGGATTATGAAGCAGGTGAGTCACTTTCTACCTCTTCTTTTGCACAGCATGTTATAAATATGAGTAAATTTGTTGGAAGAGTTGAAGGTATAAATGGAAGTTGTAGCGGAATTCTTATAGCAAAAGATCTCTTTTTAACGGTTGCCCACTGTTACGATGTGAATCATCTAGAAAATAATAAAGGAGTGCGTCTTAATTATAGGAATGAAGGCGCAGAAAGAAATCCGTGCGAAAATCACTCCAATATAGATGATAATGATAGTATGTTTTTTCCCGTTGATCACTCTGGAACAGAAATTTCAAATGTTCTGTATAATGGATCTTATGTAACACTTACAGGGGTTGCGGAGTATGGATGGTTAAATGTCGCTGGCGCAAACCATCTGATAACAGGAAAGACAATACTAAACAGACGAAATCCAGATTTCGTTATCATCAAATTACAGCGAAGTGATACAAATAAATTGCCAGGAGAATTTGTTGCTGACTTGTTTGGTGTATCAGAACAGGTTTTGTCATATCCACAACTCAGTGCAAAAGGTCTTTTTCCCCATGATGAAATAGCTGTTATTGGGCATCCTGCAGGGTGGCCGATGAAAGCCCAAACTGGAGTTGTGTATGGAGCTTCAACAACAGCAGAACATGTGGCGCACTATCCGTCAACTTCTGACTGTGATATGCAGAGAAATGCTCTTCTTTCTTCATCAGAGATTGTGGAGTTTTTTAATGATCTTCCAATAATAGCTGGAAACTCTGGATCTCCTGTAATTAATGAAGATGGAGAAATTGCAGGTCTTATTCATTGGAGCGATACATTAAACAACAATCTCTATTTTACCGCCGCTCAAAGATATCGAGATTGTTTTTTCTCATCTGCAACCTATAAGATTGGTAGTGATGAAAAAGATCGTACTCTGTCACATGGATATAATTGGATTACTCCTGTTGCCTCTATATCGCAACACTCTGAAATAGTACGAGAAAGTCTGAGAAAAACAACCAGTGATAGCGATGGAGATGGGATATTGAACAGTGCTGATAACTGTCCCAACATTGCAAATCCACATCAATTTGATAGTGATGAAGACGGTGTTGGTGATATCTGTGATGCCTGTGTTTTTAAGAGAGATATTTCTCAGCTTAATTTGGATGACGACGGTGATGGTGTTGATAACCGGTGTGATGTTTGCCGAACGGTATATAATCCGAATCAAACCGATTCTGACGGAGACGGAGTTGGTGATGCATGTGATGCGTGTATTCTTGACGCATCAATACAGCACTTTTTATCCGATAGTGATGGTGATAGTATCGATGATAGATGTGATAATTGTCCGGTGGTGCCTAATGTGGCTCAATCTGATTCAGACGGGGATGGTATTGGTAACTTATGTGATTGTTGTCCCAATCATAAAAATAGTAATCAATTAGATAGTGATGGTGACGGTGTGTGTGATGAGTGTGATAACTGTTCTGCTATTCGTAATTCTCCGATGCAAGCTAATATATATAATGAATTAATTTCTTCTTTCAAATTGATTGATGGTGAATATGAAGGAGGTGCAGCCTTTCATAAAATGGGAAATTATAATTTGAGATGGAATTATCCTAGAGTACAATCAAAGTTTTTATGGCAACCAGATCACGATTTAGACGGAATTGGAGATGCCTGTGATTATCATACCCAAGGAGGAGATGGTTTTGCAAATAGTTATCTAACCAATGTGAAGTCTGAGCCACAACCACTAAAAAGAACAGACTTTTTTCCACTTCCGCGAAGACATCATTACGATAAATATGTTACGATAAATACAAAACTACCGAAGTATAGTGGTTTTGAAACAGAGAGTTGTGACTCATTGACGGTTCATTATAAAGAGGATGAATTTCCTGTTGCCTCATGTCAGGCAGCCGTGCATTACTGTGCGATAGATTATCGGAAAACCATAGAGTTTGATTGGTGGGGAAAACCAGGTTATTGCACCACTTCAAACAAAACTGGCGGTGCAATTGCCAACTTTCATTTTGGCTATAGCCACGGAAGTGATGATTTCTCAAAAGAGTCTATAGAGAGTTGGAATCACCGGATCACTGTTGTTGATTCTGTTGGTCAAATTGGTGTCGATAACGGTGCGGACAAACCAGTTGTCGCAACAACTGGTGGTGAAAAGGCTATTTGGAATTGGCGAGCCGATTGGTATAGAGAGAGTAATTGTTATATTGATTTAAACCAAACCATCTGTCAATCCATTAAAAACGGTGGCGACCATAACGAAGAGTTTACGATGTATTACGCACTCTCGACCTCGGTATTACCTGTTGTAGAAAACAGACCTCTTTCTGAGATTCCATCATATAGCATTAACGAAGGAGAGGATATTGTCGTTAATAACGCTTACTTTCCTTCAACAAATAGCAATAAATACGCCCGCTCCGCGAGATATAACAGAGGGTATAACACGCTTAATTACCACACGAAGACCGTTAATACTCAGCCTTTCCAGCTACCGGACAAATTAGGTTTGCTGGAGATACCGCTGTGTAATTCTTGTTATTATGATATTCCGTTACGATTGCTTATTGGAGAGGATAACACGCCTTTGTCAGAGGCGCAAAATCATATTGGTCGCTGGACGATAGAAAATCGTTTTGGTGAATACCTATTTGGTGCGCAACGAATATCTCCGCCACGCCGCGATAGAAGGATGGTGCTCTTTACCGATGCAACGCCTACAAAAATGATTGCGGTAGCTGTAGAAGATGGTGATCAGGCAGCCTCAGAATACACACTTATATTAAACAGCTCAGAAAGTGGCGTTGATTGGAACAGAGTTGGCACAATTGCCGGATGGCATGAAGGGATTAAGACTATTAAAACAGTTACAACAACACCAGAAGGCATCTTTTTTATTGCAGAAGAGAATGATAGCGATCACCTTTTTCTGCTCTCCGCTGACAACCCTCCTACTGGTGCGCTTGATATTCATAATATCCCTAAAATAGTCTATACTCTCTCCGAGCGAGGAAGTGTTGATCTCTCTTTTGATAAGATAAAACTGATTTCTGTTGGAGAAAAGCTTTTTTTGATTGGGATGGATGATACTGGCGCGATTCAAACATTCAAAAAAGGTGATGGAAATCAATTGTTTGAAGCAGTCGGAGATGAAGCTCCGTCATCAAGAGAGATTGCCAATTTCGGACAGTCTGGAAACTATATCTTTCTTGTTGGTGGGATGGATGCAAACAGTGGCGCAATGAACGACATCTGGCGATTTGACACTGAAGCAGAGATATGGGAGCAGCTGTCCGTTACGCTTGAAGGCGATTTCAGAAAGGTAATTATTCAAGAGGTTGATGGCAAGTTGGTCGCAGCAAACCCCGTTATGGATGGCAATACAACACATCCAGCATTTGTCTTTGATCCAACAATTCAGAATGTTAGCGATATTGTAATTGAATATATTGAGATTCCTGTCACAGAAACTCATTATGGTGCGATGAGCAGCTACTGTATTGTTGATAGTGAAAACAGTGTTTTGCCTGGAAGCTATCAAAATGGTGTGTGTGAACCACTTGAATTCTATAATTACCACACCGTCAGTTATTTTGATTATAAATTCACCCTCGCAGGAAAAGAAAACAGACTTTTTATTGGCGGACTTACGGGAATTAGAACAGCAGAAATAGAAGAAGATGGAAGTTTGGAAAACGATCACTTTAAATGGATTGGTCATTCTGTGAATAATATTCAAATTTTAGGAGAGAAACTCTACACTGCATCAAGCGATAAAATCCGTATCTACAAAATAGACGATGGTAAGTTGACTCGAATTGGTTCAATTGGTGCAGATAATCCGAGAAACATCAGAATATCCAACGGCAAACTGTTTGTGGCAGATGGAAGACAGGTTTCAATATGGAATATCAGTGGTGATTCTCCTGTTTTAGAACGAGAAATCGAAACCAGTTACAAAGTGAAAGACCTTGAGATTGTAGATGAAAAACTGTTCCTATATGAAGAAGAGACCTATTGGCAATGGTTTTGGTTGCGTAAACGGACAAAATTTGAGATACTAAACCTCGGAACAGAAGCGGGAGATGAGACCGTGGTCTACACCAACGGCGTGAGTTGTGAAGATAGCGAAATGATGAAAGATGACAATTTTGTCTATCTTGGCTGTCAAAACAACAACTACAGAATAAATTTTGAAGCTTCTTTTGTTGGTGAAGCAATAGAGGGAGAGAAACGATATTTTAGAGATAGTTATTTATATGAAAATAAAGTATATCAATCGTTTAATGGAGTAATACATGTATCTAAGTAATTTAGGGAGAGTAAAATGAAAAAGTATTCTTTGCATATCAATGACAAAAAATACGAAGTCGAAGTGAAAGATTTTGGTGTTACGACAGCAACAGTTGTGGTGAACGGCAAAGCGACAACCGTGCAGATAGAGTATCCAGAAGGGGAAGATGCACCGATTATCATTCCAAAAGTGACTCGGAAAACTGCTCCAACTGCAAACTCTATTCCTGCTCCTATGCCAGCGGCAGCAGCGACAATGGGTGACGCGATTGTTGCTCCAATGCCAGGGCTTATTTTGAAAATGCTTGTAAGGGTTGGTGACATCGTTAAAGCAGGTGATAAAGTTGCCGTAATGGAAGCGATGAAGATGGAAAACGACATCAATTCTACATTAAGCGGAAAGGTGTTGTCGATTGATGTTTCAGAAGGCGATAATGTTCAAGAAAAACAAGCTCTTATTGTGATAGGATAGGGGGAGTTATGCAACTTATATTAGACGGATTCCTTCAGTTTTGGCAGACAACAGGATTTCATCATCTTTCATTCGGTAACATTTTGATGTTACTGATTGGAATTACCTTTATCTATTTGGCAATTGCAAAAGGGTGGGAGCCACTCCTTCTTTTGCCGATTGGCTTTGGTATTTTACTGGGGAATATTCCTTCCGCGGCTGGCATCAAAATTGGTGTTTATGACGATGGTTCTGTTATGAACTATCTCTATTACGGTGTTTTGAAGGGAATTTATCCACCACTTATCTTTTTTGGTATTGGTGCGATGACTGATTTCTCCTATATGATTAGTAATCCTAAGCTTATTTTGCTTGGTGGTGCTGCTCAAATCGGTATCTTTGCTGCATTTTTGATATCCCTCGCAATGGGTGGCGTTTTTGATGCAACAGGTCTGAATGCGTGGTTTGTCTCGATGGGATGGGAGAGCGTTGCTTTCAATTTACAGGAGGCAGCGAGTATCGGTATCATTGGAGGTGCAGATGGTCCAACCTCAATCTTTATTTCGGGTCTGATGGCTCCGCATCTTATCGGTGCGATTGCCATTGCAGCGTATTCATATATGGCGCTTGTTCCCGTAATTCAGCAACCGATAATTTATGCTCTGACCTCAAAAAAAGAGCGACTTATTCGTATGAAACCACCACGGAAAGTCTCGAAAAGAGAGAAGGTGTTTTTTCCTGTGGTTGCATTTTTGCTCTGTACAATGATTGCCCCTGGAGGCCTGCCACTTATTGGTATGCTGATGGCTGGGAATATAATGAAAGAGTCAGGTGTGACAGATCGTCTTGCAAAGACAGCATCTAATGCTCTGATTGATATTACAACAATTTTGATAGGATTGACCGTTGGTGCGAGTACCGCAGCAGCTCACTTTCTTAACCCGAAATCTGTTGTTATTTTCATCTTAGGCGCACTCTCTTTTGTTATTGCAACAACTGGCGGTGTTCTCTTTGCTAAATTTATGAATCTTTTCCTTAAAGATGGCAATAAAATCAATCCAATTATTGGTTGTGCCGGTGTTTCAGCGGTTCCTGATTCAGCCCGTGTTGCGCAGCATGTTGGCCGACATGAAGATCCTGAGAATCACCTTCTGATGCACGCTATGGCGCCAAATGTTGCTGGTGTTATCGGCTCTGCAATCGCTGCTGGTATTCTCCTTGGATTAATTCCTTTCTAAGATGGATATCTGGATTCATATTCTTGTTTTATCATCACTATTTCTTGTTGTTCTCCTTGTTTTTTCCTTTCGCCACATAAAAGCAAAGCGCTTTTCGCGACTTGATGAATTACATCCTGAAGAGGCGGTTTTGCTTGATAAAAGTGCCAACTTTTCCGGTTTTTCATCAAAACGAGGCAAACAAATTCGAGGGAAGGGTATTTTAGCACTCTACGAAACTGAGCTTGTTTTTCTTATGTGGTTACCAGCAAAAGAGGTGGTTATTCCACTCTCTGCCATCAAAAAAGTTGATACCGTAAGAATGCACGCAGGTCGCTGGCTTATCTATCCGCAGTTGCATATTATCTATGAGATTGACAGCAAAACAGACGGTGTTGCGTGGGCGACAAGCCACATTGTTGAGTGGCGTGATACGCTTAATCTTTCACTTCCAACGCAAAAATAATTAGTTGAAAATATCATTTTTTTGTCACAACACTTGTTTTAGGTTGACATAGAAATATCAGCTTGTTAGACTTCTTTTTTCTTGTTCTATTTGATAGGGCAAGATGGTGTTTGAGAGAGGTGGATATGCATGAAATAAGTAAAGCAGACAATATACAAAGTCGGATTTTCACAATTCGGAACCAACAAGTTATGATTGATAGAGATTTGGCAGAGTTATACAATATTGAAGTAAAGAGACTTAATGAACAAGTAAAAAGAAATATTAAACGCTTCCCTATATTATTTAGATTTCAATTGAATGACATAGAAAAAAATGAACTGGTCGCAAATTGCGACCGGTTCAAAAAATTAAAACATTCATCGATAAACTCATATGTATTTACTGAGCAAGGCGTAGCGATGCTTTCGGCTGTTTTGCGAAGCGATACTGCTATTCAGGTCAGTATACAAATTATGCAGGCATTTGTGGATATGAAAAAATTCATTACAATAAATGCAGGTGTTTTTCAGAGACTTGAAACTATAGAAAAAAGGCAAATAATTACAGATAATAAATTTGAACAAATTTTTAATGCTTTGGAAGCAAACGAGATAAAACCAAAGCAGAACATTTTTTATGATGGACAGATTTTTGATGCCTACACGCTAATTGCAGATATTATTCGTACAGCAAAAAAATCAATAATTGTAATTGACAACTATATTGATGATACTGTTTTCAAGCAATTGGCTAAGCGAAATAAAAATGTGAAAGCTGTTATCTATACCAAAACAATAGATAAAATCATAAAACAAGATTTACAGAAGCATAATATCCAATATCCTAAAATTGAGCTAAAAAAACTGATTACGGCACACGATAGATTTATGATTATTGACAACAAAGTTGTTTATCATTTTGGAGCAAGCCTTAAGGATGCAGGTAAGAAGTGGTTTGCATTCTCTAAATTAGAGATGGATGCTAAGGATATTCTGGAAAAACTAAAAGGCGAAGAGAAAGCGTGACAACTTGACATGCGAATGTAGCAGTGATAAAGTTGCGTGACTTGAAGAAAAGTATAAAAAGGTGATATTATGGCAAAAGAAATTGTAAAATCGAACACGAACGAGCAACAACTTTTCACAGAACTCGCTGTTTTAATTGAGCAAAGTAAAAACCAAGTAGTTGCACAAGTAAACAGCATTCTAACCTTAACCTACTGGCAAGTTGGCAAGAAGATAAATGACAATATCCTTCATAACAAGCGAGCAGAATACGGAAAGCAGATTGTGACACCACTGGCGACACAATTGGTTGAAAGATATGGAAATAGTTTCAACGAAAAGAATCTTAGAAGAATGATGCAATTTTCTGAGGAATTTCCTGATTTTGAAACAGTCGTTCCACTGGCACGACAATTAAGAAAAACTATAAAGATAAAAGCGCAGAGGATACTTTTGAATGATCTCCTTTGATTCCATTCCGCAACTGTGTGAAACGCATAGGCTTTTTTATAAAGAATCTATAACAATCGTGCCTCAAAATGATGGCTTTTTGATGACGGCAACTCCAATGTATCCACTTGATATTATTCTGAAATCATATGAATTGTCAGGTTTGTCAATGGTGACGCCGAAAGATAGCGAAGCTGGTCTGTTTCTAGGTGATATTCATCTTTTCAAAGAGGGTTTGTCCGCTGGTGTTTTGCCGTCGGGTGAGTTTTATGCGAGAGGAGAACACGCAACAGAAATTTTTTTGAAAATAAGCTCGCTTGCCTTCTCTTTGCAGGTTGACGCCACTATTCGAATGGTTAGCGACAAGCATTTCAAACATATTCTGTTGAATCGCCTGTTTGAGCCAGTTGCTCTTCCAAAAATGGATGATGTTTTTTCTCCAGTTGAGGCAGGAAAAGTGATGGTAGCCTCAGGAATGGTTGATTCTGTTTTTGGAAATGTCAGCAGATTTCACCCGAACGGTGTTTTAGAGATCTCAGCATCGGGGACTTTGCTCGATAGCCTTGAAGGAAATATGGTTCACTGTTCTCTGGATGGCGAGTGTAAAGGTGGAACGCCCTCAAGTGAATATGAAGCACACAAAAGGATAGCAAAAGAGTTTCAATTTATCACGCACGGACATCCGCGAAGTGCCGTTGCACTCTCTCTTGTCAATCCTGATGCTTTTGGTGATATTCCCGTTGTTTCAGGTGCGCCAGGATCAGGAGTTGGCGGCTTGTGGGAGACGGTTCCATCAGCAATTAAAGAGTGTGGTGTCGTCATTGTGCAAGGACACGGAGTTTTTTCTGCTTCAAATTCTGACTTTTCTGATGCCCTTTTGTTGATGAAAGAGGCGGAAGATAGTGCAAGAAACTTCTTTAGCAACTTCTATTTGAATAAGTAATAAGTTGCAGTTTAGGCAAAAACTGCTATATTCTCAAGCTGTATCTGTTTTTTACTATATGGAGATGTAGATGGATTACAAAATCAAAGATATTTCACTCGCTGACTTTGGTCGGGCCGAGATTACACTTGCAGAAATTGAGATGCCTGGGCTTATGGCTCTTAAGGCAAAATATGGTGCTTCACAACCGTTGAAAGGGGCAAATATTACGGGTAGTTTGCATATGACAGTGCAGACAGCAGTTTTGATTGAAACTTTGGCAGCTTTAGGTGCCAAACTTCGCTGGGCGAGTTGCAATATCTATTCAACACAAGATCACGCAGCAGCAGCAATTGCAGAGTCTGGAACTCCTGTTTTTGCATGGAAGGGTGAAACATTGACCGAGTATTGGGAGTCAACTTTAGACGCTTTAAAGTGGCCTGATGGCAATTTGCCTCATCTTATTGTTGATGATGGTGGTGACGCAACACTTATGATTCATCGTGGCTTTGCCGCTGAAAATGATGCCTCGATATTAGAGCAAAACAACGATTCAGAAGAGTCTCGTATATTGAATGCCATTTTGAAAAAGATGTTGCAAGAGGATAACACCTATTGGCACAAAGTGGTCAAATCAATGAAGGGTGTCAGTGAGGAGACGACAACAGGTGTTCATAGACTCTATCAAATGCATAAAGAGAATGAACTCCTCTTTCCTGCAATAAATGTCAATGATTCCGTAACAAAATCAAAATTTGATAACCTCTATGGTTGCCGTGAATCGTTAGCAGATGGCATCAAACGAGGAACAGATATTATGGTCGCAGGCAAGGTTGTTGTTGTCTGTGGATATGGTGATGTTGGCAAGGGCTGCGCCCAATCGATGAAAGGTTTCGGAGCTCGCGTTCTGGTGACAGAGATTGATCCGATTTGCGCGATGCAGGCAGCGATGGAAGGCTTTGAGGTAACAACAGTTGAAGAGTCAATTAGTGACGCTGATATTTTTGTAACTGCAACCGGCAACAAAGATGTTATTCGTGCCGACCATATGGAGCAGATGAAAGAGAGTGCAATTGTCTGTAATATTGGACATTTTGACAATGAAATTCAGGTAGACAAACTTTATGCACTGCCAGGTGTTCAGAAGATAAATATTAAACCACAAGTTGATAAGATTAAGTTTCCCGATGGTCACAGCATTATTTTGCTCAGTGAAGGCCGTCTTGTAAATCTTGGAAATGCAACAGGACACCCAAGCTTTGTTATGAGTAACTCTTTTACTAATCAAGTGCTTGCACAGTTGGCACTCTGGGAACAGGATTTTGAAATAGGCGTAACAACGCTGCCGAAAGAGCTTGATGAAGAGGTTGCACGCCTTCATTTAGAGAAATTGGGCGTTAAATTAACAACACTTTCTAAAGAGCAGGCTGATTATATTGGTGTAAAGGTTGCTGGACCATATAAACCAGAGTTGTATCGTTATTAATTTCATATTTGCGTATTTTGCATCCTTTGTTATAATAGCGCGGTTTTTTTGAGGAGAAAAAGATGAATTTGAAAAGCAAAGGGCTACATAAAAGTTTGCTCATCTGGGCGGTATTAATTGCCGTTGTATTTGTCGTTGTCAATTTGACACAACTAACCAGTAAAGAGAAGCCTACTGAGATTTCTATGACAGAGTTTCGTCATAAGGCAAAAGCTGGTGAAATTACAGAAGTTGTGATTGATGGAATCGAATATAAAGGTGAGATGAAAGCAGAAGATGAGGGCGAAAAAGATATAAAGTTTATAGCCATCGGCCCCTCAGGCGAAAGAATGATGGAGTTTTTGAGCAGCAACAATGTGCCTGCAACATATATCAAACCTGAAGACGATTCGCTACTGAAATCGATACTTGTATCGTGGCTGCCTATGATTATTATGATTGGTCTTTTCATCTTTTTTATGAGACAGATGCAGGGTGGCGGAAATAAAGCGTTTTCTTTTGGAAAATCTCGCCATCAAATGGTTGGAAAAGATGGAAATCCTATCACTTTCAAAGATGTTGCTGGAATTGAAGAGGCAAAAGAGGAGCTAGAAGAGGTTGTTGATTTCTTAAAACAGCCAAAAGTTTATACAAAAATGGGGGCAAAAATTCCTCGTGGCGTTTTGCTTGTTGGCGCTCCAGGAACAGGAAAAACACTGCTTGCAAAAGCGGTTGCTGGTGAAGCCGATGCTCCATTTTTCTCAATTAGTGGTTCAGATTTTGTAGAGATGTTCGTCGGTGTCGGTGCAAGCCGTGTCCGCGATCTTTTTAAGTCAGCACGAGAGAATGCACCATGTATCGTCTTTGTCGATGAGATTGATGCAGTAGGTCGCCAAAGAGGTGCTGGTGTTGGTGGCGGAAATGATGAGCGAGAGCAAACATTGAATCAGTTGCTTGTCGAGATGGATGGATTTGCTGGCGATTCTGGTGTCATTATTATGGCTGCTACAAACCGTCCTGATGTTCTTGATCCTGCACTTTTGCGTCCTGGCCGTTTTGATCGTCAGGTGACGGTTCCAATGCCCGATATTAGAGGACGAGAAGAGATTTTAAAGGTACATGCCAAAAAAATTAGAATAGCTGACCATATAGATTTCAAGGCGATAGCACAGGGAACTCCTGGGTTTTCAGGAGCTGATTTGGCTAATCTTCTTAATGAGGCTGCTCTTATTGCAGCGTCAAAAAGAGTAGAGTTGGTAACAGATGTTGAGCTTGAATCAGCAAAAGATAAAGTGCTTATGGGAAAACCTCGTTATTCAATGGTTTTAACCGAAGATGAAAAACGGGATACAGCATGGCATGAAGCAGGGCATACGGTTACTGGATTCTTCACCCCGCTTGCCGATCCTGTTCACAAGGTCAGTATTGTTCCTCGTGGTCGTGCTCTCGGTGTTACTCAATCTCTCCCTGAGAAAGATCGTCTTTCAGCACACAGAGATGAGTTGCTTGCAGGAATAGATGTTCTGATGGGTGGACGAGCTGCGGAAGAGCTCTTTATGAAACGCATAACAACTGGCGCAAGCAACGATATTGAACGAGCTACCTCCATCGCAAAAAATATGGTAACCAAATATGGAATGAGTGACAAACTTGGCCCACTACACTTTGGTGAAAATTCTGAGCAAGTTTTTCTAGGCAGAGAGCTCGGTCAGAGAATGCATACCAGTGAATATATTGCAAAGCAAATTGATGAAGAGATACACACTATTGTGGCTGGATCATATGACCGTGTTAAAGCGTTGTTGTCCGAGAAAGCTGATTTAATTGCATCACTTGTTGATGCTTTGATGGAGCATGAGACACTTGATAGAGATCAAATTCTTGAAGTTCTTGATCCTGCTAAATATGCAAAAAAGATGGCAGAAGAGCAAAAAAAGAAAAAAGAAGACGATATTCAAGATGATGCTCCTGTTTCTCCTGAACCTGCCTCAGAAAATGTATAGAATAAGAGTTGTTACTGCATCGTTATTGATGCTTCTTTTTCTGTCGTGTTCATCCTTTCCTGTTGGAAATCTTACCGTTTCATCTACCGATGGCTGGCATAAAGAGAGTTTTGAAGTTGGCTCTAAAGCTCCGTCCTATCACTCCTCTGGAGATATAACACTCTGGATTGATAATGCCCGTTATAAAGGGAAAGTAAATGGCCATTTTGAGTTGTTTCATAACGGCAATAGCTGGCGGATGGACATTACTGGCCCATTTAATGTTGCCGTTGCAACACTGATTGTAAACGGCAAAGAAACAGCTGTTTTTGCAGAGGGAAAGTGGCTTTATGAGCCCTGGGATGTCATAACAAAGAATCTGTTTGGCTCACCATTTCCTCCTCTTCTTTTTAATATCCTTGCAGGTTCAAAAGAGAAGTTTGAAGGTCTTTGTAGTGAGAGCGGTCAAAGAAAAGTCTGTACGGCAGATGGTATATATTTTCTCTATGATAAAACGGGAAAAACTCTTCTTGAATTTGCGGTTGGCGACCTCTCCGCTGTTTTGAAAAAAGGGAAGTGGTATCTTTCAAATCACTCCAAAAAGACACTTCTCTTCAACGAGAAAACTTTTAACGAGCTAAAAAAGATTGATGCCACACTTTTTCAGCCAGGCGATACTAAAGACGAATTAGACGATATTTAAAGAGCGCGGCAGGAGGTCGTTATGATGAAGAA
>JAGLDR010000117.1 GCA_023145475.1 bacterium | reverse complement strand
GCCGCAACATTTGCAGTTTTCCCAAAAACATCGCCGGCATCCTTAACAATCTGCATTGCGTCAATTGTAATAACGGTGTACTCTTTTAGTGAGTCTATAATTGCCTGCAAATCGGGGTAATCTTCTTTTTTCGCAGTTGGAGGAAGGACGGTAAACTTATTAAGCACAATTGTGCCGCCTGGCTTCAACATTTTAAGAAATCCATCTCGCAAAACTTCGCTCGCTTCCATAACAACCAAAACATCACAACTTGCCGGAGCAAGAATTGGTGAGTGAACATTTCCACAACTAAATGTTGAGATAACACTGCCGCCCATTTGAGCCATGCCGTGCGTGTCTCCTTTAACAATATTTGCCTCGGCGTATGGTGTGTGAAGAGCAACTTCACTGAGCACTTTTCCAAAGAAAAGATTTCCTTGACCACCAATCCCTCTGATTGCAACTCTCAATGATTCAGGAAGCTTATCTTTATCGACGGTGACATTTGGAATCTCTTTTGCACGAGCAGGAAGGTCATATTTAACCTTTTTCTTATCACTTTCAAACTGAATAGCACCAAACGGACAGCGTTGCATACAGACAGGACTTTCGCCACCACAATTTGTGCAAAGTGAGGTGAAGTGTGGCTGATTTTTGTCATCCATTTTAATACCAACACAGATGTCACAAAGTCCACATGCCTTACACTTGTCATAGTCAACAATCAGTCGTGGAGTCTTCTTCGCTTTTGGTTGCTCGTGGATACAAGCTCCTTCCAGAATCAGCGTTGTAAATACGCCTTTTTCAGCCAATTCAAGAGCCTCTTTCAGCTGTGACTCCACCTTTTTCACATTGTAAGAATCAACAACAACGGCGCGAGCACCCTCGGCCTCTTCAGATTTTGCAATACTAAATTTATTCGCCTGACCAGCAAGATTTTCTGCTGAAGATGGTGCAGGCTGTCCACCAGTCATTGCGGTAATACTGTTATCAAGAATAACTTTTACACCGGGAGTATTTCTAAAAATAGCGTTTCTGGTGCCGTCAAGACCTGAGTGCGCCTCACAGCTGTCGCCGATGACACTGATAACTTTATGTGCCATATCCGGACGACTAAGCACAAATCCTTGACGCATTGGATCACTAGCGCCCATGCAGAGAACCGTATCAATACCATTCATAAAAAAGAGGAGCGTCGAACAGCCAATCTCTCCAAACGAGGCATAAATCTTTCCCTGTTTTTTAAATTTTGCCACAGCCAACGCAAATGCTCGGTAGGGACATCCAGGACAGATCGAAGGTGGCCGGCCAACCGCAGAAACAGGAAGAGTCGGCACAGAAATTGTTGGAAGAGTGATAGAGAGATGAGGTGCAAACAGCTCCATCACCATCTCTGGATTCCAATCGGTAATTGTCGTCAACTTCTCTTTTCCAATAACCTCAATTCCAAGCAGAGATACGCCATCTTGTAAAAAGGTATCACCATCTTCAAGAACAAAGAGAGGTCCATCTATCTTTTCTGCAAACTTTTTGATTCTATTTTCTGGAATTGGATAGGCAATTGACATCGAAAGGATTGAAGGGTTGAGATTCATACGGCTCAACGCTTCTCTGACAATAATATCACTCTCACCAACGACTAAAACACCAAACTTGTCTCTGCCTTTCTCCTCTGTAACCATACTTGAGCGCTCTGCCCACTTCATAACACCGGGTACTCGTTCTGTTGTCGCTTTATTATAATTATCTCGTGCAATCTTAGGCATCAACATCCAGCGATTCAGATTTTCAGGAAGAGGTCGAGGCTCAACTGTTCTACTGTTTCTCACTGTTACGAGTCCTTCCGAGTGGCCAAGTATTCCACTGGCAAGAATTACAACTTGAGTATTAAATTCACGACTCATATCGGCGGCTATAAATGCAGCATCATACATCTCTTGATGATTTCGTGGCTCAATCACAGGAACACGAGAAGCACTCAGAAAATAACGAGCATCAATAACATGCTGCGTTGAACTTGGGACATAATCAGTAGCTGCGTAGATAACAAATGCACCAGCAGGAGCGGTATAAAAAGCTGCAGTCGTAATAGCATCACCCGCTTGAAACATACCAGGTATTTTCATAGTAACAACAGTGTCAGAGCCAGCAAGTACATGGCCAACGGCAACTTCTGTTGCAACTGCCTCATTGACACTCCAGCCAACGCGGAGTCTATCTTGAATGTGGCGAAGTCCTTTGTCAATGACCTCGGTACTTGGTGTTCCAGGATAACCGTCAACTGCGTGGTATCCTGCGTGTGCGACACCAAGCGCAAATGCGATATTTCCCTGTAAAATAAATTGAGAACCAGGCTGAGAATCAACCATTTTTCTAAAATCTACCATCTTATTCTCCATCAAAAGCGTTGTGCGATTTCTGTGAGCTCGGAGGTTGTCCGAAGAAACGCCCACGATTGTATCAGAAGAGAGGGTATGCGTCAAAAAACAGGAAAATAGGCCATCACATCGTTGCAACAAATCCAACATTCGCGCCAAATGCAACTGGTTCACCATCTTGAGGAATATCGACAGAAATTTGTGTAATAAGTTCAATCGCTTTGTGGACAACAACATTATATCCAAGTGCCACTGAGCCAATGTCAACGCTTCTCGCTCCTACAGATGGAGCATAGTCAACGCCCATATCAAACTCTAAAAGAAGCTGCATCTTTTCTGTGATTGTGTAGTATGTTCCGAAGGTTAAAGCTGTTGTATTTGACGCTTTATAGGTGGCGTCAGATGTTGCCGTCTCTGGTTTATCTTCAACACGGCTAACGGTGTGTTCAGCTCTCAGATAGAGTCCACATAACTCCAAATCAGGCTTAAAATCAAAATTCAGCTCTATTCCTGGCGTCAACTCCATCGCAGATGAAACAGAAAAATAGAGATCAAAATCGAAGTGTGAAGTCTCAACAATTGTACCAAAAAGTCCCAGTGCAAAACTTCCTGACCC
Source organism: bacterium (assembly GCA_023145475.1). Lineage (GTDB taxonomy): Bacteria > UBP6 > UBA1177 > UBA1177 > JAGLDR01 > JAGLDR01. The sequence goes on along the minus strand of JAGLDR010000117.1, from coordinate 98 downwards.
TTGTGGTAAATTCTCGACTGAGTCAGTTGCAAGAACAATTGCGCCGGAAAAACGGTCGGTAAAACCAAATCCTGCAACGCCTTCAGCCGTAACAGCAA
>JAGLDR010000116.1 GCA_023145475.1 bacterium | reverse complement strand
TTTTTGCATTATAATCACCAACTGATACAATAATTGGCAGTTGAATAATAAATCGGAGAGAAAAATGTTAAGAATCACACCAATCCTTTTAGTGACACTCTTCTTGATTGCCTCATGTGGAGGCACTATCAATCAGCAACAAACTGACAACGATGAAATTGTCGACAACAACACAGTGGTTGATGACATTTGCAGTGATGTTGACAGCGCGGAAAACAGCGATAACGATCGCGAAACAGTTGATGATACAACTCTTCCTGACGAAGAGAGCGATGAGACGATAGATGCCACAGATTTTGAAACATCAGATGAAGATGAAGTGAGCTGCATTCCAGACTGTTCTGGACGAGTGTGTGGCAATAATGGCTGCGGTGGCTCATGTGCTCCGGGGTGTAACACAACAACTGAAGTCTGCACTCTTGAAGGTCAATGCGAAACAAAACCTGAATGTACCATAAAATCAGATTGCGCCGACAAAGAGTGGTGTAATGCAGAACATTGTGAATGTCAATCAGGATTTATAAAAAGTGGCTCAACCTGCGTTGCTGTTGCCTCAACACCATTTGAGGAGCGAACAAAAGATGCGGTCTGTGCAAAATACAACAGTGAATACTCAGACCGAGCAATTTCAACAATTCCCTCAACAAGTTCACCAACATGCGACGCTGGAGAGCTTGGCTGGGACCATATTGATGATACCGTAAGACGACTCAATCTCTATCGGTGGCTTGTCGGAATCGGTCCATCATACTCTATTGAATCATACAACAGCCAATCACAAGAAGCGGCAATGATGATGGATGTAAACAACTCATTAAGTCACTCACCACCCTCATCGTGGCTCTGTTACACATCCGTTGGCGCAAACGCTGCCGGACAAAGCAACCTTGGACTTGGCTACTACACACCATCGTCAACGGTTGACGGATATGTTATTGATACGGGAAATGAAAATACCCTTGGACACCGTCGCTGGTTGCTATCCCCTGGCCTTGGAAAAGTCGGAATTGGACATAGCGGACGCGGAAACTCAATGTTTGTCTTTGGTGGTGGTGGAGCAAATGATATCGGCAACGACCCAGACTTTGTGACCTATCCAGCAGCGGGATACTATCCTATTGAAATGACTGGAGGACTCTGGTCAATCACGCTTATTCGTGGCTCGTTTTCAGGAACACCCAGTGCAACAGTCGTGCAACTTTCAAACAGCGCGAGTTTGGCAAATACTGTGACAAGAATGCCTGATAATTATGGAGACACTGGCACAATTGCAATTAAGTTCAACGGAGCGCAACCACAAGCGGGAGAAGAGTACCAAGTAACGATTAATGGCGTCAGCCTTAATGGAGAGACATCTCTTTCATATGTAACGAAGTTGGTGAGCTGTCAGTGATGTTTATATCCTCTTTTAGAGCAAAAGAAAACTTTGTGAGAGATGGAATTACCATCTTTATAAACGGGCACTTTCATTTTATTGCTCGTTATTGCTTTGTAATTACTTTCCAGTGTCCACTTTTTGTTGAACCGATACGCTCAATTAATCCACTTTCTTTCAATTTTTTCAGATTCCATTCTACACCTCTAACTGATAAACCAACTTTTGCACTTAACTCCTGTCTAGTAACTTCTGGATTTAATTTAATCAAATGGAGTATTTTCTCCACAGTTTTCTCCACAGTTTCTCCCACAGTTTCTCCCACAGTTTCTCCCACAGTTTTGGGGCGATAAAGAATCGTCCTGAATATATCTTCTTGAATAAATCTAGGTTCCAACAGATTGGCATTCTTTGCAAACTCTATCATATCAGTCGTACCTGTGCCAAGTCTTTCAATATATGAAGCAAGATACATCGGTTCTGCAAGAAGTGGATTTGCAGGTATAGAAGTATGTAATTCTTTTAATTTCTCAGTTGTCCAACCCGAAGGAAGAGAGCCAGGATTCCATACTTCCACTCTATCTCTAAAAACCATAATCTGAACACTCGCCTTGCTTGTGTAATCACGGTGCACAACTGCATTTACGATAGCTTCTCCTATAATCTCTTTAGGGATTTCATACCTTCCTGGGATTTGTATGTGTTCCTTTCGGGTCTCAATTCTGTAGTCTAATTTATTCAAAACAAATTCAACTGCTTGATCTACTAACTCAAAAACATCACCTTTGAAAACCTTATATGAAGGTATCGGTTTTTCTAACTTCGTGCCATAAAATGAAGCACAACGAATCTCAGATGTTATAAAAAATCTTTGGGGATGCTTGCCAAACAGTAAAATTGCAGCATTGTTTATCTTGTTATTCTCCAATAAATTCAAATGAGTAAGTGCAATTTTTGCTTCGACGGTTTCGGCTAATGGAAACCCTCGTTTTACTTTTGCAAGCCTGATGAAATTTCTAATTTTCTCACTATCAATATCATCAATAGACGCTTTATTGTAAATCATTTTTTCCACTTCGAACGCGAAAGTTTAGTCACGGAAATAAATGGATTGGAATGAGAGAATACCCTGTTGATTTTGAGTATCATGGCACTCAAACATTGCCTGATGAAATATCAGAGTTTAAAACGATTTCTCTTTCTGGAGAAATTGAGATTCATATTGAATACTATACAACTTCCGAATGTGAACGCGACTCTTTTCGTCAGGAAATTCACACAATTACATTGTAAATATCAGTCTTTTGCCTACTCATTAAAAACAGGTGTTCACGACAAATTCAAACTGCTCGATAAATATTCTCTTAAAGTTTGAAAGTTAAAATTCTCTCTGTTTGGTCAATTTTTCTATTAGAATTTGCAATCCACACAGAAAGATGCTATTATGGCATCGGCGTCGCCATTTATCCTGCCTTTTTGGCGGAAGCGTCGCCATAATGGAGGCTTTTATGTATGTAGAACGGTTAATGCAGATTCCCGATGTTTCATGTTTTCTATTGGGTCCTCGTGGAACAGGCAAAACAATGATGCTAAAAAAACGCTTTCCAGATGCTCTCTACCTCGATCTTCTGGATCCTCAATATTACCAAAGATTCCTTGCTCATCCGGGGCATTTAAAAGAGCTTGTAGATAAACTTCCTAATCATCATACGATTATTATAGATGAAATACAAAAGATACCAGCTCTTTTGGAGGTGGTACATATTCTTATTGAAGAAAAGAGAGAGATGGTATTTATTCTCACTGGATCAAGTGCCCGCAAATTGAAAAAGTCGGGAGCAAATCTTCTTGCGGGAAGAGCTCTGGAGATTAAAATGGGACCTTTTACTGTTAATGAACTGAGAAAAAATGGAACTAATATAGCACTGGATACTATGTTGCAAAACGGATTGATTCCTGTTGTAATTGATTCAAAATATCCTGAAAAAACATTGGCAACATATGTAGACTTGTATTTAAGAGAAGAAATTCTTCAGGAAGGACTTACGAGAAATATTGATGGTTTTGCTCGATTTCTTGAGGCAATTAGTTTTTCTCATGGCACACAACTTAACATTTCCAATGTTGCAAGAGAGTGCAGTGTTCCTCGAAAAAGTGTTGAGGGATATGTCGAGATTTTAAAAGATCTTCTTATTGCAGATATGCTGCCCCCTTTCACAAAACGGGCAAAAAGAGCTCTTTCAACACGCTCAAAATTCTATTTCTATGACACAGGTCTTTTCAGACAACTTCGCCCGAAAGGCCCTCTTGATACGCCAGCAGAGATTGATGGTGCTGCTCTTGAAGGTCTAATATATCAACATCTGTATGCGTGGCGCTCTCAATCACCACGCAAAGAATATAATCTCTATTTTTGGAGAACAAAAAGCGGTTTGGAAGTTGATTTTGTCCTGTATGGAGAAAACATATTCACCGCAATTGAGGTAAAGAACGGCAATAAAATCAGACCTTCAGACCTGCGACCTCTGAAAGAGTTTCTCAAAGACTATCCGCAAGCATCTGCATTTCTTGTATATAGAGGAAAGGAGAGCTTTGTGAGAGATGGAATCACCATTATCTCTGCCAGCTCTTTTTTAGAAGAATCGATCGTTTTGCCTACTCGTTAAAAATAGGTGTTCACGGCAAACTCAAACTGTTCGATGAATATTTTCTTAAAGTTTGAAAGTTAAAATTCTCTCTGATTTCAAGCTCACTCAACTAAGGTTTCTGGCTCAAATAACCACTCTTTTGAGCTCTACTCCTCTCTTCTATGAGCTACAAATCTCCAATAAAATGTCAA
>JAGLDR010000115.1 GCA_023145475.1 bacterium | reverse complement strand
ATCAAAATCTGGGAAAAGTTGTATGAGCCTGGCATGAAAAACATGGATTTCTAATTATTACTTCCTCATCCTTATGTCATTCCCGCGCAGGCGGGCTTGTTACGCCGTAGTTCAGGGACGAAGGCTGAAATCCACTCTTTTATCTGTATTACATCAAAACCGCAATCCAAGAAATCCATTTATGACCGGAAAGAATTCAGGATCAACTAAAACGAGTGGAATCTCTACGGATATTCCTATTTGAATTGAGGGATATCTTTTTGTATGAAAAAGATAACTTATTTCTAGTGGAAGTGTCAAAATTGATTCGCTTGTTCTATAATAGTTCCACCCTCCCGATACGCCAAGTGCAAACCTAAATTCCCTCCTGTTATCTGATGTAATAAAGAGGGGTAATCCAATCATTGTTCTTCCATTAATGGTAAAGTATCTGCTGCCAAACATAAAGTATGTGGACACAGGGCATTTGGGCCCGATAGTTCCTTGAAAGCGGAAGATTTCCCAATAAAAATGCTTCCATCGTACGGTGAAAAAGGATATGTTACCGCCAAAACCGATATTCCCACCTATAAAAGCAAGTGAAACCCACTCTGTTTTCGTTCGTGAGAACTTTTGAAGTTTTTGAGGTTCATCCGCTGAAAGTGAAAAGAGAAAACTGATTAACAAAATGGCGACAAAAATCTTTTTCACAGAAACACTCCCTAAAAAAGCAATAAATACCACGACAAAATTAGTATAAAGTGCTCTCTTTTAATGTCAAGCGGTTTATTAATCCGTGAACCCCTCAGTCGCTTCGCGACAGCTCCCCTTGAAAATGGGAGCATTGTTTTTTTCCTCCCTTCCTTTCTTTGAAGGGAAGGGATTGAGGGATGGGTTTCGTCGAACGGGAGGGGTCAAACCGACGCACAAATAGTGCATCGGAATTACCCCGTCCCTATTAAGCTTTTGCCATCGTGTGATAGTGTGACAGGAATGCGACTCCCCTGTTTGCCCTCTCCTTGAAAAAACACCGAAAGGTATCTCTCGGTTGTTCCCCACATTCCACCGTCTGCCTCCTTTTCTAGAATCATAGTTGTCTGAATTCCATCAAGTGAGCGCATAAAATCATCTTTCTTCTGCTCTAAAAGCTCTCTAAGGATTTTTGCGCGTTCTTTTTTGAGCTGAGGTGAAACAGGCTCATCTTTTTCCATCTGAAAGGCTGGGGTCCCCTTACGCGCCGAGAAGGGAAAAACATGGCCATAACTGAAGGGAAGCGATGAAATCATATCATAACTCTCCTGAAATTCGCTGTCACTCTCGCCAGGAAAGCCAACAATGACATCACAGCCAAGGCCCGGTTTTCCCACGCTTTCAATCGCTTTGAGTGCACTGTTTCTGAAGATTTCAGCAGTGTCAGGGCGATTCATCCGTTTAAGGACGGCGTTACTTCCACTTTGCAGAGGAATGTGAAGGTGTGGCAAGAGAACACCACTGCGAAGTTGTCCAAATATTCTGTCTGAAACTTCGGCTGATTCTAGGGATCCCATGCGAACAGCGGGAATATGTTTGTAGACTGCCTCAACAGCATCGGCAAGTTCAAAATTTCCTTGTAGCTCTCGTCCGTATGTGCCGATATGAATACCGGTAAGAACGAGTTCATTCACCTTTTGCGTGGCAAACTGCTCGGCAAGTTGTTCAATCTGTTCGATTGGAACGCTTTTCACCTTTCCGCCACGCAGGTGAGGAATAATGCAGTAGCTACAAAATTGCGGACAGCCATCTTGAATTTTAATAAATGGCCGCGAAGTAGAAAAAGAGACAGCATATCTAAATGGAACGCCAAACCAGTCAGCGACATTCTCCATAAAATCGAGATAGATGATGTTTTCACCTTCAACTCGCTCTGTCCCTCTGTTTCGGGCGTAACACCCCGTCACAATAACTCGCCCTCTTTTAGATAAACGCCTGATTATATTCCTAATTTGTGAGTCAGCCGTGGCGGTTACGCTACAGCCGTTGACAACAAAAACATCTGCGTCTGATTCATCGGAAACCGTGACAACATCTCGGATTGAGGAGATAAGTTGCTCACTTTCAAAGCGGTTGACTTTGCACCCGAATGTGCGAACAGAGACCTTCACTATTTCTTTGGATGTTTTTCTTGATACTCTTTTAGTGCCTTATGCAAAGCGTCTGCAGCCATGTTTGAACAGTGCATCTTGTTTGCAGGCAGTCCGCCAAGCTCGTCCGCCACTTGCTCTCGAGTCAATTCAAGTGCTTCTTCTATTGTCAATCCCTTTGCCATCTCAGTTGTCATGCTTGATGTGGCAATTGCGGCTCCGCAACCAAATGTTTGAAAACTGATATCTTCAATAATTCCTGTCTCTTCATTCAGTTTAAGATAGAGCTTTATGATGTCGCCACACGCTGGATTTCCAATCTCTGCCTCAGCATTTGCATCGTCAAGACGACCCACATTTTTGGGTGTCAAAAAGTGCTCCATTACCTTTTCTGTATATTCCATCTTATTCTCCTTTTTGTTGGTTTCTCATAAATTCATCATAGAGCGGAGAGTAGCTCCGCAGTGTCGCTATCGTATCTTTCAAAATATCTACGGTATAATCAAGGTCCTCTTTTGTTGTCTGTTTGCCCAGTGAAAACCGCGTAGATGAGTGAGCATCTTCAAGAGGCACATTCATAGAGGTAATAACATGACTTGGCTCTAAACTGCCACTTGAGCAGGCAGATCCAGTCGAAACAGCAATACCTGCTACATCAAGCTTGAGAATGATTCCTTCGCCCTCGATAAACTTGAATGAGATATTAGTTGTTGTATAAATTCGGTTTGAAGGGTCACCAAGCACCTGAGTATAGGGGATTTCATCAAGCACACGCTTTTCAAAATAGTCACGCAACTTTTTTATCTGTACAGCATCAGCGTCCATCTCATCTCGCGCCAATTTCAACGCCTCACCAATCGCAATAATACCCACGATATTTTCTGTGCCTGATCTTCTGTTTTTCTCTTGATGTCCACCAGTCATAAGTGGTTTTATCCAACGGCCCCACTTGGTATACATCGCCCCTGCACCTTTAAGTGCATAAAACTTGTGTCCAGACAGTGTCAGAAAATCGATATGCATCTTTTTCACATCAACGGGAACTTTTCCCACTGCCTGCGCAGCGTCAACATGCAACAGAACATTGTGCTTCTGACATATTTCTCCGATTCTTTCAATTGGATATATATTTCCTGTCTCATTATTTATCATCATAATAGAGACAAGTCCTGTCTCAGGTCTAATTGCAGCCTCAAGCTCGTCAAGCGAGATGCGTCCGACACTATCAACAGGCAAAAATGTCACATCAAAGCCCTCTTTTTTCAGCTTCTGTGATGTCGTCAGAACACAGGGATGCTCGATGGCGGTGGTTATGATGTGATTTTTCTTTTCACGCTCTTTATAGCTCTGCCAATACCCTCGCAGAACTGCGTTATTTCCTTCAGTCGCTCCACTCGTAAAGGTAATTTCGCGAGACGAGGCATTAATTGTGCGGGCGACCTCCTCCCGTGCATTTTCAACGGCAACACGAACAACCCGACCCTCTTTGTGGCGGGATGATGGATTGCCAAACATCTCTCCTAAAAAAGGAATGACTTTTTGTTTGACCTCTTCCCTCACAGGAGTCGATGCGTTGTGATCTAAATATATTCTTTTCATGGTGACCTCATTGTTGTCAAGAGCAATTCAACAGGTTGACTATACACCTTAATATTCTGTTGTCAAGACCTAAAATAGCTTTATTTCTCTGTTATTGTAGGCAATTAGCACCGATGCTCAGAATAAGAGGACTTCCGAGTCCTAATTAAAATTTTTTACTTTCAAAAAAGAGACATTATTATGAGGTGTTAGCTGGCTGGAGATAAATGAAAAAAAAGGGAGATGATGCAAGTGAAACGAAAAAACTATTTGATAGGATTTTCCCTGTGGGGCATTATAACGGCAGCCGTTACTGTGATGAATATGACCCGTTTTTCCTATCGTTTATTCTTTTTTCCTGCGCTGTTGGTTCTGCTCCCCTTTCTGGTTGATCGCTCACTGTCACTATATGAGATGGTTAAACCGACAAAAAATGGTCTAAAACTGTTTGCATTCTTTGCTTTGCTGATTCTATTTGCCTATCCTCCGCTCTACTACGGCTGGATGACAATTGTGGAACACCGTATATTTTCACTACCCGAAATGGAGTCCATCGGCAAAGCTCTTAACAAAGGATTTCTTCTTCTGCTCGTGGCAAGTATTCCTGAAGAGGTCTTTTTTAGAGGATATTTGCAGCACTCTGTTTTTAAAAATCGATCAAAGCTTCTTATTCCTTTGATAAGTCAGAGAAATCTTATCGTTTCAGCACTGTTTGCACTGACACACGCCATTGCGTTTATGAATCCGCTTCGGCTGAATGTCTTTTTTCCCTCACTACTATTTGGATTTATTGTGGAAAGAAGCAAAGGCTCACTTTTTTATGCGATTCTTATGCACGCCGTTGCCAATTTTCTTGCGATGCTGCTTGGAACTTTCTTTTGATTAAATAACTTTCACGAACCTATAAGAAGTTTTATAAAATCGGGGCCCTCAATTGTCCCCAAAATACCCTTATCCACGGCATCTTCATCATATCTCGTAACTTCATCTGCCTCAAGAGAGGGGTTATAAATCACAAAAGGCACCGCTTCTCTCGTATGAATTCTCAGTTCAGCAGGGGTTGGATGATCTGGTAAGACAGCAATTGTTAAAGGCTCATCTAACGAATCTTTGTTTTCTAAAATATATTTTGTTATTCTGGCATCAAGATATTCAATGCACTTGATTTTAAGATCTACATCGCCTTCATGACCTGCTTCATCAGTCGCTTCAACATGGAGATAGACAAAATCATTGCGTTTTAGTGCCTCAATAGCTGCTGCTGCCTTCCCCTCATAATTCGTATCATAAAGACCGGTCGCACCCTCAACTTCAACGACCTCCATTTTGGCATAAACACCGATACCTTTGATCAGATCAACAGCAGAAATAATTGCACCTTTCAGGCCAGTAAGCTCCTTAAATGATGGCATAACTGGTTTTTTCCCAGGAGACCACGGCCAGATTGTATTGGCAACATCTTTCCCGCTCTTTTTTCTTTCAAGATTCACCGGGTGATTTTTTAGTATTGCATGAGACTTTTCAATCAGCTCATTCACTAAAGCAGCTGTTTTAACGCCATCTTTTGCAGTCGATTTTGCTAAAACATCTGTATACAAGGTTCCGGGATAATCGTGTGGAGGAAAACACTCAATGTCGTTATTTCCGTTTTTTATAACAAGAATGTGTTTATAACTTATCCCCGTGTAAAAACTAACGATATCACTGCCAAGTTCTCTGTTTAGCGCTTTAACAAGCTTATCTGCTTCAGCCGTTGAAATATGACCAGCCGAATGATTTTTTATCTTTCCGTCGTCAAAAAGAGTCATCAAATTAAACCGAAAAACCAAATCATCTGGCTCCAAATCAATTCCTATGTTTGCAGCCTCTAGAGCACCTCTTCCACTAAAATATTTGTGAGAATCGTAGCCCAAAACACTGAGGTTGGCAACCGCACTTCCTGTTGGCATATCATCAGGAATAGTCATCACCTTCCCTGCTCTGCCCTTTTTCGCTATTTCATCAATGTGTGGTTTGTTGGCAACCATCAAAGGAGTTTTTCCATTCAATCGCTCCATAGGTCTGTCAGCCATTCCATCGCCAAGGATTACTAGATATTTCATACTGTTCTCCACCGGAAATTAATAAAACAAATCGGGGCGATTGTATATAAAGAATGCTTTTATTGCAAATAATCAGGGATATTAATTGTGAACAATAATGCCAAATAAATTGCATTGGCTAACGAGTTTTCATAGAATAAACAGGTTAGAAAGGTTGAGTCTGTTTTTAAGGAGAAAGGAGGTTGTTTTGCAAGGATTCTTGTTAAAAAAAGCTGTTTTAGAGGGATGTTTGATGTGAATTTTCTAATTCCGGATGATTTTGGGATTGGAAAAAGTGTAAGTCGAGGGTTTGGGAATGTGAGGAGGGTGGTGCGATAAGCATGAGCGATGAAAACAGATATCACAGACAATCTATTCGGTTGAAAAGTCATGATTATTCCCAGATGGGATATTATTTTTTAACGATTGTGGTACAGGATCATATATCTGTTTTTGGAAATATTGAAAACGGTATTGTTGTTTACAATGAATTAGGAAAGTTTGTACAAAAATGTTGGATGGAAATCCCCAGCCATTTTCCCGAAATAAAATTACATCAATATATTATAATGCCAAATCATATTCATGGCATTTTACAAATTACAAACAACAATCT
>JAGLDR010000114.1 GCA_023145475.1 bacterium | reverse complement strand
AATCAAAGAATTTATATGAATTTTTTAATTTAAGAGAAAGACTTGTATCTTAATGTCTGAGCCGAGGCATGCCTTGTCTCTACGGGCAGGTTGACCTATCAAACCCTGTACAATCCGACTTGCAATATGCCTCAGATGAAGATCCTGGATACCCAAGATTTGAACACGAAGTCGAAGTTATTGTATCACACGATTCCATACTATTTAAAATACCATTTCCACATCCCCAGAAAGGAGGAAGATAAAGATCAAGTTGCGTATCACCACCGTGGTGGAAAACAGAACGAGATATCGGATAATACCCCTCTTTTGTAACTGTAACAATATAGTTGCCATACGGCGTATCAAAAAGACGATAATTTGCATCTTCTGCGCCCGTATCCGGTACATCTACAATAGTCTTTCCTGAGAAATCTTGCACAATGAGATGAGCATTCAAAATTCGGTCGCCTGCTACACCATATAGTCGCTCAGCAATATGAAAAGAGAGAGTCATCGTTTCAATAGCGAACGATTCACTCGGATCAAGAGCAACATATCCAACATCAGTTCCGTACTGCTCACTTGTGGCACTGTTAATTGTCCGTGACCATGGAAAAAACCCATCACCCAAAACTTTCACGGTGTAACGACCTGGAGCAACACCCAGAAACATAAACTGACCACTTTCATCCGTATATTGAAAAGTACCAGACGGCAGAAGCATTACAAGCGCAGATGATATCGGAGTTGGTTCACCACCATTATCAACAACCGTGCCGGTAATAGAGGATTTTGCTAAAGGTCTTCCCATCGTTACAATAGATTCGGCGTGAGAAATAAACCGCTCTTCTGAAGTGGTTACACGGTGATCACCAGCTTCATCTTTGTAACTAATTGCAACGGTTACTGTCACAACTCTATCGTCAAGATATTCAAAGTCGGTGCTCGTGATATCACCAATCCGAGCCTCATAATAACCAGGATACTCCTCAGATGTTTCCCAGTGTGAGGTTGAAGGATTAATTGTAGAATCAATTGTTCGAAGCGGAGGTGTTGTCGAATCTATCTGATAAAACTCTTTTTCACTATATGTTGTGGCATCAACCTTTATGTAGGAATAGGCATCAAAAATCAAATCTATCTTCTCTACTAACAGAGTCGCAAAGATATCATCAGGAATTAACACTTTTGTCTGGAAGAGGTAAGTCCCAACACCATATATCATCGCAGAAGGTGTTGTTTCACCCGTTACAACATCACTGATGACACGATCGGTATTGCGAGTGCCGAGTTGAGAGTGAATCTGCACTTTATCAACACCGGAGGCAGGAAGACCTCTAAACATCTCTGCGGTCGTTGCAAGAAGTTCTGTTTTCAAGTCGTTTCTTTCACTGTCATATTCTCGCAACCTTCCAATATTACTCATCAAAAGATAGAGTGTGCGGTAGATAGTATAGACCTGTTCATTCGTAAAATAGGATGGAAGAGATTGAAATCTTTTTTCAAAAACTGATCGAATAACTTCAACAGGAACAGAAACGCCATCCATTGTGACAACTCCGCCACCATTAACATCAAAGGTAGTCGGCGCCGCTATACACTGATTTAAAATAGAGACCTCCCCATCCGTGCGTCCTGAAAGCCATACACACATCTCAGTCTCCATAAAAGAGGATGAATCCCCTTCTCCAGCGCGGTAAGGAGTATGACCACGATTAACATACTGCGTCAGAGTGAGAAGATTGCGAAGCGAAGCTATCTCCGAGTTTGCAATCAAGGCAGGCGATTTACCAAAAAGTGCCTGAGCGGCAGCACCAACAAGTGGAACTACATTAATAGTTTGAGAATCAATAGAGAGAGGAGCCTTCATCTTATCAACAAGAGCGGTTATAGGAAGGTTACGACTTCCAACAGTGTGAAGAGCCGCAAAAAAGGACAAATGTGTGGTAAAATCCTCTGGTTTCATGAAGAGTGTTGGCTTAAAGCGAGATTCGAGATAGGTAAGATATCGCCATGTCCAGTAGTAATTCTCAAACAAATCTTCGTTTGTTAAAAAGAGATTGCCGTGGTTAAAAACAGTGGGTAACAGTGAGAAAATAGCGCCACTTCCAAGCAAACTATTAAGATAACCCTCCTCAGCTGAAGATAAAAACCCTCCACTAAAGACTGAGCTCAAAAAACCTGATTCAGCTAACATTGTATTATTGGCATTAAAGCCCCATTCGCTCTCCTGCCACGCTTTTTCAATCTCAGACGAAATAAAGCTCCGCCGTTTCTTCTCAATAATTATATCAGAATAATGGCTTGTCTCCATCGCAAGAACCGTACCCGTTTGAGTCCCCAACATAATGGGATCGCCCTGCATAATGGGATCACCTTGAAAGACTATCATAATCGGGTCGCCCTGTGATGTCATCATGATTGGATCACCTTGAGCCGACATCATAATAGGATCACCCTGCGCCACCCTCATTGTTGAAGTTGTCCCATCGCCATTAATAGTGCTACAAGAGAGCATAATAGGATCACCTTGAGAGACACGGTTCATCGTTACCATAAAAACAGGAGGATCATCATTGGTAAAAACCAGTCCTGATGGCTCAAATGAAACCATTTCAGGGAGCAAACTTTCGCCGGTATCCATAAGACGCCAATGAATTGTTGAAACAGGAGAGCCATCAAGCGTTGCAGTCGTATTTTTATTGATAAAGAGTCTGCTATTCTCTCCTAGCTGCACTATAAAATGTTCTGTGAGCGCTGAAATATCAATTGAACCCTCTGCCATCGCACGAATAAAAGAGACTGTTACAATTTTCTCTGCAATCGTATTTCCCGTCGAAATCTCCTTCATCAAAACACGCATTGTATGATCTCCTGGCCACGATGTTCCAAGAGCTGCGTTATGCACATTTTGTTCTGTCGCTGAAGAGGTAATCCACTCTATACTAAATCCTGGCGCAATATTTTGCACGGTCGTAGCAAGAGAAATCGTTGTTTCACCACTTCCGCCTTCAAGATCAACGACACTGTCGGCAGCCTCTACAATAAAACCGTCAAACAGTGAAGAATAGAGAGTGGTATCACTAAGCAGAAAAGAGAGCGTTGCTGCTCCACTGTCGACCTCTTTCATGACTGCAAGAGTAGCAAACCCCTCTTCTACCAGTGGATAGTCGGCAGGATTCAAGTCGGTCAACCACTCTCCAGAAGCCAGTTTAAAAAGTTTTCTGGTAACAACATCTTCGTCAGCATAATCATCTACAGTGACAGTACCATTTGCAACAGCTCGCTGATAAGAGAGAGTTGTAACAGGAGAGAGATAAACTGTTTGATTTTCTATTGGTTGAGGAATAAAACAACCGACAAGTGGAACCGGCAAACCGTCAAGATGGACACAAAGCAACCTATCCTCTACTCCAGAAAAGGCAACTGCAGAGCAGACTGCTTTACCATCGGCATCGGTAGTCGCAGTTGTAATCAGTGTGGTATCACCAACCTTTACGTCAACATTTTGCGAAGCAACAGGTGTTCCATCAGATGCAACTACGGTCAAAATATAATCTTCCGGAGGTGCAACATCTTCATCTGGTGTTTCGTCGACTGTTTCATCGACTGTTTCATCAGGCAAAACAGTAGTATCATCATCCGTTGTTTCATCAACGGTTTCATCGACCGTTTCATCTGGTACAACAGTCGTATCATCGTCTGTTATTTCATCGGCAGTTTCATCTGGTAAAACAGTAGTATCATCGTCAACGGTTTCGTCGACCGTTTCGTCGTCATCAACGGGCGCAAAATCTTGCGTCTCTACATCATCATCGATTGTTTCGTCGATAGACTCATCCTCTATTTCATCGTCATCAGACGCAAAATCTTGCGTCTCTACATCAGAATCATCAATTGGCTGCTTTTTTGTAGTCGTACTACAAGATAGCATAAAAACCATTACAACAAAAAGTGGCACGGTAAAAAATCTAGTCATCTCTCTCTCCCACAAAAAACTCAATATGAAAACGAGTATATAGTAAGAATTAGAAAAAGAGAAGTTTTAGCGGAATTACTTAATCACGACATTATCAATACAAACACCATATTTTGTTGCTGATGAATCACTCGTAAAGCGAAAACCAAGTTGAACCTCTTTTCCAGCGGCACTATTAAGATTAACGGTGAATGTATACCAGTTATTATCAAGATATCCATTGATTTTCTCTCTACTAACACCACCAATTAAATCTTTTGGATTTGGGGTGTCTGACTCAACAGGAAGGCCAAGTTCTTGTGCCCACGGTTTTGTTGGATCGTGTGCAATCACCTCCATATTATCTGCAGGGTCATACATTGTACCATCTGTCTCAACCCACGCCTTAAAAGTTAAAACGGGAGTGGTTGCAGGCAGTGTCATCGCGGTGGTTGTATAAATAATATAAGATGCATTATCTTGATAGTTCCCATCAAGAACCGTGCATGCAGCATTTGAGGGAGAAAATGCAGATCCTGGACCAGCGGTTGGAGTTCCTACTGCCCATCCACCTTCGAGTGTCCATTTGCCATCTCCGCCTTCAAAATTCTCATAGAAAAAAGAGCCAGCAGAATCAGCAGAGTCGGCTGTATCAGCTGTGTCAGCAGTATCTGCGGTGTCGGCTGTATCTGCGGTGTCTGCTGTATCAGCGGTGTCTGCAGTGTCTGCGGTATCTGCGGTGTCTGCGGTGTCGGCTGTATCTGCAGTATCGGCAGTATCGGCTGTGTCTGCGGTATCGGCTGTGTCTCCAGCATCACAATAGGCAGCAACAGGTGTATACTCTGCTGTCGTTACACAAAAACTATCAGTGTAGCAACACTGCCACCCAAAAGCACAGTTATCGCTTCCACGAGAACAGGCCAATCTTGTTTTACAATAATGAAGAGCTCCACTAGACTCTAAATCACAATATTCATCCCGTTGACAATCTTGCGTTTTTGTACATTCGACATCTCCACCAGTACCAGTAGTACAGAAGACCTCTTGTACACTATATTCTACATTTGTCACACAGTAGTGGGCACTGTTACAACACTGCCACCCAAAGGCACACGATTGAACTGTTTCTGAACAGACATCTCTAGCAGTACAGTAATAGACCTCTTCATAGTTCACAAGTTCAGGATTTTCAAAGTCACAAAATTGCGTTTTAGCACAGCCTTCATTGTTCGCACATTGAACCTTCACGCCATCATATCCATTATCTTCAGGATCTCCACACGCATTAAAAAGAAAAAGAAATCCTACCACCAAAAAAAATAGTAACAAAAATCGTTTCATAATCATCCTCTCACAAATCTCCAAAAGACTCTTTTGGTATAATAGCAAAAAAAATAACTTTTACAAGAGGAATTTTTTTTAAAGAAAGAACAGATGCTCACGCACTCATAAATAGTTGACATCTTCCTCGCAAAATGTAAAAATGCCGTGCGAGTTGGAATTTTATACACTTCAATGGGGGGATACCATGCCTACAGATTTAGAAATTGCTTCAAAAGTAACTTTAAAACCAATTATCGAAATTGCAGAAAAAGCTGGATTTAGACCAGAGCACATCATTCCGTATGGCTCAAAAATGGCTAAAATCAGTCTTGATGCAGCAAATGAGAAAGAGGCGAAAGCACCAATGGTGTTAGTAACAGCTATGACTCCTACTCCAGCTGGAGAGGGAAAAACAACTGTATCTATCGGGCTCAGTGAAGCTCTTAATCGTCGAGGACACCTTGCAATTGCTACACTAAGAGAGCCAAGCCTTGGACCTGTCTTTGGTGTAAAAGGTGGCGCAGCTGGTGGTGGATGGTCTCAAGTTCTTCCAATGGAAGAGATTAACCTTCATTTCACAGGCGACATTCACGCAATTACCGCTGCTCATAACTTGCTTGCTGCACTGCTTGACAACAAATATTCAAGAGCAACAAAACAGTGTCTTCTTCCTAAAGAGATTCGCTGGAATAGAGTGCTTGATATGAACGACAGAGCTCTCAGAAACATAGTTATTGGGCTTGGAAGCGAAGCTGGACAAGTTCGTGAAAGTAAGTTTGGCATTACCGCATCAAGTGAAATCATGGCAATTCTTGCACTTGCAAAAGATCCAGATGATCTGCATGCTCGTTTGAGCCGTATCGTTGTTGCAGAGAGCGCAACAGGTGGACCAATCACCGCAAAAGATATCAATGCTGAAGGTGCAATGTCTATCTTGCTCAAAGACGCAATTCAACCAAACTTAGTACAAACAATTGAGGGAAACCCTGCAATTATTCATGCTGGACCATTTGCCAATATCGCACATGGAACCAACTCAATTATAGCAACCAACATCTCTCGTCGCTATGCAGATATCGTCGTTACAGAAGCTGGTTTTGCAAGTGATTTGGGAGCTGAAAAGTTCTTTAATCTTGTCTCTCGTCAAGAGGGAACTGTTCCGCCAGATGCTGTTGTTATCGTTGCAACAATCAGAGCACTCAAATATCATGGTGGCGTGAAGAAAAAAGAGCTGAACAATGAAAATGTTGAAGCATTAACAAAAGGCTTTGCTAACCTTGAAAAACATATTGAAAACATGCAATCATTTAACCGTCCAGTTATTGTTGCACTTAATCAATTCATCACTGATACTGATGCTGAAATTGCAAAAACAATGGAGCTTATTAAGGCAAAAGGCGCTGATGCTGAAGCAATCACAATCTGGGCTGATGGTGGCGGCGGTGCACTTGACCTCGCTGACAAAGTATGGGCAGCTGTTCATGAAGATCGTGGACCAGTTTCCTATACATATGAACTTGATGACTGTTGTGTTGCAAAGATTGAGAAAGTATGTAAAAACATCTATGGTGCTGACCAAGTGATTATCCCTCGTTCTGTTAAAAAGAAAATTGATAAACTAAGAGAGTGGGGATTCTCCAATCTTCCAATCTGTATGGCAAAAACACAGTCAAGTCTCTCAGATGATAAAAAACTTCGTGGCCGTCCAACTGGTTTCACAGTAGAAATCAAGGACATCACTATTAACGCTGGCGCTGGCTTTATGGTTGTCTACGCAGGCGACATTATGACAATGCCTGGTCTTGCTGCAAAACCTGCCGCAGAGAATATGAGCATTGATTCAGATGGAAATATTCAAGGTCTTTTCTAACCGTTAGAATAATCTGAAATATTTTAAAGGGAGATCTTTAGGTCTCCCTTTTTTTGTGGAATTTATTCTCTTTTCGAGTACTCTATCCTGACAGAAACTCTAATGGAGAAGTTTTATGAGACAACTATTTATTATTTTATTTCTTTCTATGATGTCGATTTCACTTGTCAGCGAAGAACGGCCTGATATCAGACAACTGATTCACGATATGGATATTCTCTATCGCAGCAAGACGAGCTCTGGACTTATGGAGATGAAGATAGAAACGCCGAATTACAAGCGGACAATGCGCATGCAGATGTGGACTGAAGGGCTAGAAAAAACCTTTGTGGTCATTGAAAGTCCAAAAAAAGACAGCGGAACGGCCTCCCTTCGCAATGACAAAGAGATGTGGAACTTCTTTCCCAAATCAAACAAGGTGATGAAGATTCCACCAAGTATGATGATGGGAAGTTGGATGGGAAGTGATTTTACCAACGATGACTTGGTCAAACAGAGTACGATGCTTGATGACTACACTCACTCCTATCTTGAACCTCCAAAAGGTGATAACGACCACTACTATATCCAACTTGTTCCAAAGAAAGATACCGCGACGGTGTGGGGAAAGATTGTCATTCAACTCACAAAAAAGAGTCGTATGCCTGTGACGCAAGTCTATTTTAATGAGAAGGGTAAAAAAGTACGAATTATGACTTTTAGTCAGATCAAAATGATGGGTGGAAAACTATTTCCTACCGTTATGGAGATTCGTCCACTTACTAAGAAAAACAGAAAGACGGTTATTACCTATATTTCTCTTGAATTTGATAAGAAACTGCCGAAAAACACATTTTCACTCCGAAATCTACGCAAAAAGAGGTAACAATGCTCTGGAAGATGGCCTTTCGCAACATATTTAGGCAAAAAAGAAGAAGTCTGTTTACCGCACTCTCAATGATTATCGGTTTTGTGATGCTCTCTGTGACGATGGCACTCTCGGAAGGTGGATACGGAAATATCATAAAAATGTTTACCAAAGATCACACTGGACATGTGCAAATTCACCATAAAGAGTATCTTGAAAGACCGGGACTTTATCGCTCTTTAGTCTATACAAAAAAGATAGAAAAAATTATCACAGAAAATAGAGAAATTAAACATGCAGTACCGCGAGTTTTCAGCGGTGGCCTTGCATTTATCGACGAAAAGACAACAGGCGCACGAATCGTCGGCATTCAACCGGCACAAGAGGCGAAAGCGACAACAATTCTTAATAAAGTAGAAAAGGGAGAGTACCTGTCAGACCACTGGAATCCCGATAAGAAAGCTGAGGTGCTGCTTTCACACGGGATGGCCTCTATACTCAAGGCAAAAGTGGGAAGTGAGCTGGTCCTTATATCTCAAGGAGCTGATGGAAGTATCGCTAACGACCTCTTCACGGTTACCGGTATCTTTGCAAAAGATTTTGATACGATGGACAGAATGAATATCTATATGCATATCAACAAGGCGCAAGAGTTCTTGGTACTTAATAACAAAATTCATGAAATCGCACTCTTTTTAGACGACTACCTTGATTCAACAAAAGTTGCCAAACAGTTAAAGAAAAATCTTGCAGGAGTGGAAAGCACTCTCGCCGTCGATACCTGGATGGATGTTGAACAGACCTTTTATCGCAGTATGGAAGCTGATAAAAGCGGTAGCTGGATTATGAACTTGATAATCATTCTCATTGTTGGCATTGGTGTTTTAAACACCGTTTTAATGGTGATTTTAGAACGAACGAGGGAGTACGGAATCTTGCTTGCACTGGGGAGCAGACCATATATGCTCATCGGCATGATTGTTGTTGAAACCTTTATACTGAGCATCATATCATCAATCATCGGCGCCCTTCTCTCGCTCCTTGCAATCTGGCCACTGAAAGTATACGGCATCACCTACCCTGAACCGGTGAGTATCGGTGGAATTACCATTGAAAGTATAAACGGTGCCTATGTGCCGATCGCCTTCTGGATGCCTATTGTTGTGGTTATTTCAACAGCAGTTATCGTGAGCCTTATTCCGGCATTCAAAGCGGCACATACCGACCCTGTTAAAGCAATGAGAACATTTTAGAGGTACTTTTATGATATTTTTACGACTGGCATGGCGCAATCTTTTTCGCAATAAACGGCGAACAATTTTGGCGTCACTAGCGATTGGGCTTGGGCTATCTGCCGTTATCTTCACAGATGCACTGATGGGGGGAATCACAAACAACTTCATCTCTACTGCAACGGGGAGCTGGATGGGCGAAGGGCAAGTGCACTCTGTTGGATTTAGAAACACGCAAGAGATTGAAAATATTATAAAAAATAGAGAGAAGGCGGAAAAAATTCTCCACAATGACCCTCATATTAAATCCTCTGCTCCACGAGTTATTTCTACCGGAATGATTACCTCTCCAACGGAGGTTCAATCGGTCCTTCTTGCAGCAGTTGATCCACAACAAGAACGCACCGTCAGCCGGATAGCCAACGCCGTAAAAGAGGGCGAGTTTTTATCCTCTGCCGAAGGGCGTGAAATACTTATCGGTGTTAAGTTGGCAACCGTCCTTGAGGTAGAAATCGGTGACAAAGTTGTCCTGACTGCCGCACAGGCATTCAATGGAGAGCTAGCGCAGGAGATGTTCCGCATCAAAGGTATTTTTGATATGGGTTCGCGGGATATGAATGGCTCTTTTGCTCTTATCCCCCTCAAAACCGCACAGAAAATGCTCAACCTTAAAGATGGTATTCATGAAATAGCCTTCCAATTCAAAGATATTAAACAGTCAACCGACACCACCCTTCCCCTCTGGAAAGAGCTGAAAGCTACAGGAAATGAGCCACTCAATTGGGGCGAATTGATGACAGAGCTAAGCACCATGCTTGAAATGACCGATTTCGCACTTGGTCTTTCCTCTCTTATTCTTTTTATTATAGTCTCTGCCGGCATCGTCAACACACTGTTTATGTCGCTCTATGAAAGAATGTTTGAGTTTGGAGTACTAAAAGCAATTGGCACACGGCCATTTCAATTAGGAAAGCTTATCGTGCTTGAAGCGGCATCACTTGGTGCAATCAGCTCTCTTTTTGGCATGCTAATCGCAGCAGGCATACTGCTTTTAACCTCCTATACAGGAATTGACTATCGCGGAACTGAGTTTGTTAGTGTCGCTATTACTGACCTTCTCTATCCTGTTGTCCAAATCCACCAATTTATTATCTATCCCCTTGGAATGATATTTTTTATAATGGTCGTTGGAATCTACCCCGCGTGGTATGCGGCACGAATCACCCCAGCAACAGCGATGAGGAAAAAACTCTAATGGAGAAAAATATGAATAGCGTCATTGAACTGCAAAAAATGAACAAAATCTATAAAACGGGTGAAATTGAAGTACACGCCGTCAACGATGTATCCTTTACCATCGAAAGAGGCGAATTCACCGCAATCGCAGGCCCCTCAGGCTCTGGAAAGACAACACTGCTTAACATGATGAGCGGACTTGAAAGCTCCACTTCGGGTAGCGTAATTCTTGCTGGACAATCGATTGCAAAGATGTCAGCAAGCGATTTAAGCGACTTTCGCAGAGATCACATCGGCTTTATCTTCCAATCATACAATTTGATTCCTGTTTTAAGCGTACAAGAAAACATTGAATATATTATGCTCCTTCAAGGTATTCCAAAAGAAGAACGACGACAGCGAGTCTCTAAGATTCTCTCTGAAGTTGGGCTTAGTGGTGTAGAAAAACGGTTTCCTCCACAACTTTCTGGCGGACAACAGCAAAGAGTCGCTGTAGCGCGGGCGATTGTCAGCCACCCTGATATTATTCTTGCCGATGAGCCAACAGCAAACCTCGATTCAAAATCAGGTTCAGATCTTCTAGATATGATGAAAGAACTCAATACAAATCGAGGCGTTACCTTTCTTTTCTCCACCCACGACAGTATGATTATGGAGCGAGCAACACGCCTTATTACCTTGCATGACGGTGCGGTTGCCAGCGATGTGACCAAATGAGAAAAATACTCTTTGCACTGATTCTATTTTTTATTTATATCCCAATAAGCGCAGATGTTTCCCACACACTTTCAGGTGATACCAAATGGTATCTCTATTCGGCAAAACCAGCAAAAAACACAGAAATATTTATGAATACCGATTCAAAATTTCACCTGATAACACAGATGCCTCTTCGCCTGCGATATTTTCTTGAAGCAGGCGATATATTCTCAATGGAAATTTCCGCAGCTATCACGCCATCTTACGAACAAATTGACATGGCAAATAATGACTTTTTCACCCCTACAAATGGAGAATACCGAGCGGTTGATCTTCCTGAAAGTTCAGATTTGCCCTGGACGCAAAATGGGGAAGGAAAACTCTATTACAATCTTGATAGAGCCAATATGACATTTAGCATGCCTTTTGCCGATTTGATTGTCGGACGGCAAGCCATCAACTTTGGTGTAGGAAAATATACATCACCAACGGATCTTTACTCTCCTTTTTCGGTGCAAGAAATTGATAAAGAAAACAGACGAGGCGTCGATGCGGTCCGCATGAGAATTCCTTTTCTTGATATGAATGAAATTGATGTCGGATGGGTGTTTGGTGAAAATGCAGATATTAGAAAAAGCTCTGCATTTGTAAGAACTCACCTCTATTTTTTCAAAACAGATATGACAATTCTATTCAACTATTTTAAAACAAATCTCATGACAGGTGTTTCTCTTACACGCTCTTTTGGTGGTGTTGGATTTTGGGTTGAAGGCGCCTACACCGCAGCAGGGGTCTTTGATGAACGAAAACCAGACGAAGACTTTGTTGGAATAACCACCGGAATTGACTATCAGTTTACCAAAAGACCCGTCTATATGTTTCTTGAATACCATTTCAATTCCGCTGGAGAACTGCACGCCGAAAACTATTTCAAAAATCACGAAATTTCCATGCCCGGTTTTTCGCAATCAGGAAAAACTGCATACAACGATGGCGCGGTCTATCTCAGCGGACAACACTACATCACTTGGGGGGCAATTCTTGATATTACCTCACTTATAAAAGTTTACACGCTGATAGTTTTCAACGCCAACGATCCTTCTGCAGCCTTTATTAAACAGCTTTCTGTCTCACTCACTGATGATGTTGTTTGGGATCTTGGTTTTAATAGCTATTTTGGCAAGCGAATGTCGAAACCAAGCAATGGATTTCCTGAAATGAAAAGTGAATTTGGCACCTATCCGCTCTCGTTTTACACAACACTTAAATGGTATTTTTAGATTATGATTTATTTCATATACATATTAGCGGCAGTAGCAACACTCATCTCGCTTCTCATTAACTCTCAGAAAACAAAAAAAGCTCTTACCATCGGCGCAAAAAAACTGTGGCATATCACCCCTCCATTTGTCTCAATTCTTGTTGTTATCTCAATTGTCTTATATCTTGTGCCTCACGGTATGATAGTCAAACATCTTGGCGATGCAGACTCCTATCTTGGCGTTATTGTTGCGTCAATCATCGGCTCGGCAACCGTTATGCCTGGACCTATCGTCTATCCTCTGTGCGAAATACTTGTGGATAACGGAGTCTCCTACAGCGTTGTCGCTGCATTTTCCTCATCTCTTATGCTCGTTGGCGTCATCACCTTTCCTGTGGAAAAGGCCTATTTTGGCACAAAAGTGGCGCTCTTTCGAAATCTTATCAGTTTTCTTATCGCATTAATCATTGCATTTGTCTTTTCACTTGTCAGCGGGAGGCTCATATGAAGTTTTTCAAACGACCTCCAATTAAACTCATTCTTTTTGTTTTTTTCCTCTTTTTTATTGGAGTCTCCTTTTTTATCAGCTATACTCCTGGTATAAAAATAGGATATAATTTCAAAGACTTCCTCTTACAAATGCTTATGATTTTACCACCTGTTTTCATTCTCATTGGTCTTTTTGATGTCTGGGTAAAGCGCGACACTATAATCAAACATCTTGGCAAAGATGGCGGAATGATGAGCTATCTTTGGGTCTTTATTTTGGCAGCACCGATGGCCGGCGGGCTTCTTCCAAGCTTTCCTATCGCCTACGCTCTCCATCAAAAAGGGGCGCGACTCTCTGTTGTACTCACCTTTCTTGGAGCAGTTGGCGTAGGTCGCGTTCCGATGGTCTTTTTTGAATCACTCTTTCTTGGATGGCGATTTAGTGTTATCCGTATTCTCACATCAATTCCGCTTGTTATTGTAAGTGGTATCGTTTTGGGTAAAATATTAGAAAAGCACGGGTATGAATTACCAAAAAAGAGCTGAAAACATCTTTTTGTCATTCCCATACAGATGGGAACCCACCTTTCCTTCGAATAATGTGACAATCATCACCTTTT
>JAGLDR010000113.1 GCA_023145475.1 bacterium | reverse complement strand
TCCCCTATGGGTCGCCACTTTTTTTCTTAGAATTTTATTCTCATGTTTCTTATAAGAAATTTTCAATCTAAAATCAGAAATCGAATTTGCGATTTTCCTGTATTTTCAGTAAAGTGTTTTTAAGAAGTAATAAGACTGTAAGGAGTTTTGGTTGAAAAAGAAATTTGAAATGAAAATAAGGTGCAGAGAGGAGCGATTATGCTGTTTTGCCGAAAGATACCTAAATACATAGACCTGACCCCGTTCCTGTTCTATGATATTGATACATTTCTATTGCAATATGATGAAAATGACACTTCGGGATTGATAAACAAGCATATCGAATATGGCACAACTTCCATCTGGTTTCTGATTGGCTCTGGAGCAGATATTGTGCTTACCAACTATGTAATGCTTTCTGTTGACACAAAACTCCCTGCATTTGATATTCCCGATGTTGATGAAAAGCAGCTTCTCACTGGTTCTACAGATAATACTCTCGCATGTGATGACAGACCATTTGCCTATGAGATACGGGTTGAAAATCATGGCTCAGAGCCTGCCGTAAATGTTATGGTGCAAGATGAGTTGCCGAGTGCATTGAAGTATACTCCTGCTTCAACTCAAATTGATAGAACAGGGAGTGGCACATGTTATGAACCTCTCGGTGACATTGCGGGAGAATCTCCACTTCAGAATGGCGTTAAAGTGGCAGACAACCTCGAAATCTGTCAAAACGAGACCACCTGTCCATCGATACTCCTTCGCTTCAAGGTGGAGCCGATGCAGCCGCCAAAACATGCGATGTACAGCAACATAGCAAAAATCTGGGATGATAAATCCACGCTTAAATATGCCTATCTTACCAACCAAAATCTTGCCGTAAGAACAAAAGTTGATTTTGACTGCGCAGAAACAACAAAAGAGCTGTACACCCCCGAAAGTACAGCCTGCGGCGGCGCTGTGGTTGTTCCTGATGATGACAATGAATCACAAGATGATTCTGTTGATGATGTGAACACGGATAACGAAACAGATCCTCAAACAGATGATGATATACCTCCTTTTGAAGATGAAGGTTGTGGATGTAATTTGGTGTTTTGATGAATACTTTCTTTATAAAAATAATTCTGCCGACTCTGTTGGCCATTCTACTCTTTGTAACGATTATCTTTGGTCTTATTGTTCCAACTTTTAAGAAGACTTTATTAGATGATAGGCGAACAACGATACGGGAGCTTACGGATTCAGCGTGGAGTGTGCTCGATGAGCTTGAAAAAGAGGAGCGGACGACCTCTCTGACTCGTGAAATGGCGCAAAAAAGGGCGATTGACCGCATTAGAGATATGCGATACGGAGCGGAGAGAAAGGACTATTTCTGGATTACGGATATGCATCCAACGATGGTGGTGCATCCCTATGTTTCGTCGCTAAATGGAAAAGATTTGTCGCAGATTACGGACTCAACAGGAAAGAAACTGTTTGTCGAGTTTGTCAATGTGGTCAAGCGGCAGGGCGGTGGTTATGTAACCTATGAGTGGCAGTGGAAAGATGATCAAGAACATATTGTTCCGAAGCTCTCCTATGTGAAGGGATTTATGCCGTGGGGCTGGGTTATTGGGACGGGTGTTTATATTGAAGATGTGAAAAAAGAGATTGCAATTTTGACAAAGAAAGTGCTCTATTTGTCGCTGTTTGTCACGATTATAACGATTGCCATTCTCCTCTTTATTACGCTGCAAAGTCTGCGGATAGAGAAGAGAAGACGGCGTTCAAATGAAGATTTAAAGGAGTCGCAAGAGAAGTATAAGATGCTTGTTGAGAGTTCGACGGAGGGATTGATGATGATTTTGTCGGGCACTCTTGTCTATTCAAACGGAATAATACAGAAGATGTGTGGATATGGTGATTCTGAGCTGAAAAAGATGGCTCTTTCTGAACTTTTCAAGAGTGGTGAAGGTGTTTTAGACAAGATGGTGAATGGAACCTCTCTGCTTTCGCAGTTTGAGACAGAGCTTCTCCATAAAAGTGGCGCGGTAATCAGGGTTATACTCTCGCTCTCTGAAATATCTATCAAGCAGAAAGAGGGTGTTATTGTGATGGTGAAAGATCTCTCTAAAGAGAGTTTTCTAAACCAAAAAGAGCGGGAGCAACAGAGAGAAGAGCTGTTTGTAAAGCTGACTGTTGATACGGCAAAGAGACTCTCTCTCTCTCCAACGCCAGAAGATGTTGCAACACTCCACCGCGAGTTGTTTGCTGATGTTTTGCGCCTTATTTCATACAATCCCGATATGAAGAATCTGACAAGAGTTATGACATTTATTTCAGACCAGATTTTGAATAGACTTATCCATTTTGCCCTGGTAAAGCTTGGAAAGCCACCGGTCAAATTTGCATTTATCACGCTTGGCAGTGAAGGAAGAGAGGAGGAGACACTACTTACGGATCAAGATAACGCTCTTGTTTATGAAGATGTTTCTCCTGAGATGCGAGGTGAGGTTTCTCGTTATTTTCTGAATCTCGGAACGATGGTATGCGAATGGCTCGATATGGCTGGATACACCTTTTGCCAAGGAAAGATTATGGCAAGCAATCCAGAGTGGAACCAGTCGCTTTCGCAGTGGAAAAGCTCTTTTTCTCACTGGATAAATGAGCCGAATTCTCAAGATTTGCTCGAACTGAATATTTTCTTTGATTTCAGGTGTTCTTTTGGTCAAAAATCACTGGTTGATGAGTTGCGAGAGGATATTGAAAGTTATCTGAGTGAGAGTAAGCCATTTTTTCTCCATTTTGCCAAGAACGCACTCTTTTATGATGTGCCAAAACTGGGCGTTTTCTCTGTGAAAAATGCGATGAAACCTCTGGTAAACTTTGCGAGGATTTACGCATTGAAAAACAGTGTGAGCGAGACAAATACCTTTAAAAGATTGGAGTCTCTTTATAATCAAGAGGTGATAACAGCAGCTACTTTTGAAGAGACGATACAGAGCTACCGTTTTT
>JAGLDR010000112.1 GCA_023145475.1 bacterium | reverse complement strand
TCTCCGCTTTCACAAACAGTGCAATCATCATCACTGACAGTAACAACTGATGGCGATATTCGCGCACTGCTTCTGATTGAAAGATATGACTCCTTTGATGAAACTTTTTTCAAACATGCTCGTCACTTCTTACGAACTCTTCCTGTAGAAAATGCCCCTCAAATACCAGAAAAAGAGGCAGAACACTCTTCTCAGGCAAAGAAATCGAGGCGCATTACGGTCATTGTTGATGAATTAGGAAAAGAGTTAATATTCCGCGCTCGACAAATTCGTCGGGTGATTTTTCGCTATAAAGGGACTATTCCAAAAGGCTTTGAAGGTCAGATGCTTCTTGATAAAATGCCTGATGAAAAGCTATTCAACTATCTTGAAACGACTCATGGACTCTCTGGGGTTGTCGTTACAGATGTTGCCTTGCGTCACGCACTAAGAAACAGAGGATTCTCAAAACCAATATTCCTCTATCCGCTTGCCCTTCCCTATTCACACTCTCCAACACTATATGCAACTCGCTCTCCTCTCTTTTTTATGGATTTTATGACTGAAAGCAAACGGAACTATCGCTGGCCATCGCTAAGAATGCGTACAGTTCGCTCTGCCACTGGTGAAAAAATAGAGCAGTTCCGATTCTTGCAACGCAGAGGGAAAGTCAACGAAATTTGGGTTGACATCTCTGGCTCAGATGATGAAGCTGCACGCCGCATGAAAAGTCTTGTAGATAATCTTTAACCTAATTCGTTCGCACAATCAAAATAATTTTTGTAATTTAACCTAAAAAACTATATACTCCTTCTCACACCGTTTTTCGAGGAGGTTTTAATGGAGTTTTTATCACAGTTCACCAATGTTAGCAACTGGACTTTATGGGTCATCATCGCCGTTGTTCTGTTTACGGCAGAAGTGTTTATACCGGGTTTTTGGATTGCCTCTCTGGCTGTCGGAGCGTTAGGCTCTGCACTTGCAGCCGCTTTTGGACTTTCACTTACCTATCAACTGTTTGCATTTGCTGTTACGGCCACTATCTCTTTTTTCTTTCTTCGTCCTGTTGTTGTTAAATACCTCTACACTGGCGAAGGAGAACTTGTTGAGACAAACTCAAATGCGATGATTGGTAAAACAACAACTCTGTTAACCTCTATCACGCTAGAAGATGTCGGCTCTGTTAAAATTGGCAGCGAAGTGTGGCGAGCGAAAGCATATGATGAAAAAGTCATAGAAAAAGGGGAGCGAGTGACCGTATATGCGATTGACGGCGCAACCCTTATGGTTGAACCAGAAGAGACACCAGAACCAGAAGTAGTTAATGATAACAGCATAGAGGAGTAAACAATGTTTTATGTATTTGGAGTAATTGTAGTATTTGTAGTCGTTTTGATTGCAAAAGGTGTGCGGATTGTGCCACAGGCAAAAGTTATGGTAGTAGAAAGACTGGGAAAATATCATCAGACACTGAATAGTGGTCTGAACATTATCATCCCAATTCTCGACAAACCTCGCCCAATCGCTATTCGTGAAAACAGAAAGGGAATGAATGGGAGAACGATTGTTCTTTCTCGCATGAGCAGCGAAATTGATTTGCGAGAGTCTGTGCACGATTTTCCACGGCAGAATGTTATTACACGAGACAATGTCGTGATTGAAATTGATGCAATCATCTACTACCAAATTGTAGATCCAGTTAAGGCTCTTTATGAAATCGTAAACCTCAATGACGCTATTGAAAAGTTGGCAAAAACAACCCTCAGAAACATCATTGGCGACATGGATCTCGATCACACACTCAGTAGTCGTGATGAAATAAACAGTCATATGACTAAGATTCTTGATGAAGCAACCGATAAATGGGGTGTGAAGGTCAACCGTGTTGAGATTCAAGACATCAATCCGCCACAAGATATCAAAGACGCAATGGAAAAACAGATGAGAGCAGAGAGAACAAGAAGAGCTGCAATTCTCACCGCAGAAGGTGAAAAGCAAGCGCAGATTCTTGAATCTGAAGGTGAAAGACAAAAACGAATCAATGAAGCTGACGGTTTCAAAGAGTCTCAAGTTCTTCGCGCAAAAGGTGAAGCTGAAGCAAAAATTCAGTTAGCAGAAGCAGAGTCAGAGGCAATCACCCTCATAGCTAAGGCAATTGAACAAACAGAAATGGATCCTGCTCGCTATCTTATCGCACTGAAATATATGGAGACACTGAACGCAATATCATCTGGAAAAGACAGCAAAATTATCTATATGCCATATGAGGCAACAGGCGTCATTAGCTCTATCGGCTCGCTCAAAGATATGTTTCAAGGCAACTAATCTCTCTATAACGGCTTCGGCTAATTTCACTATAGTTTAAAGAAATTTTACGATTTGATTCCGTCCATTCAAGAAACAGATAGACTATTTCACATCAACGGTGACGATACCATCCCAATCTCTTGAGATGTAGAGCTTACGATCAACTTTAACGGCACTGAGTCCGTACGCATAGCTGAAATAGCCAGGCTCTGTCAGTTCAAGCTCTGTCTTTGTGCCTGCTGCGCTGATATAGCTCATATCTTTGCTGACTTTGTAGCCCCAGTAGGTGTTTTCAGGATCTTCGTGTGCAACCAGCAGTCCGCCACCATCAACAGAGACGCTTCTCATACCATTAGGAATATCCCAACTCTTCTTTTTTGCTCCAGAGAGTGCATCATACAGTGTAACACCCATCTCATTTTCACGGTTTGAATAGTACCAATATCGGCATTCATCAGTATTTCTGTGATATGTTGTCTTGTTTGATGTTACAAAAATTGCATCATCTTGTAAAATGTATGACTCATGGGAGTAGATTGACTTCTCCTCATTAGAAAAACTATAATTTCTCAGTGGAATTACCTGAGCAAGCGAAAGTTTATTATTCTTTCTTTTCAAGATATAGAGATAGGTTTTATAATAACTTTGATAGGTGTAATCGCCCTCATCATCGGCATACTCAAGTGAACTTCTAAACATACGATAGTAGGAGTAAAAAGTGTTGCCATCTTTTGAAATTTTAACCAATTCGCCAGGAATATTAAGTGATGCGCCAGCTTTTGGTTTTGCGGGGTCATCAAGAACAATCTCTTTAGCAAAACAGGCAAGCTTTTCGCGTTTTTTATCATCAATTCCTCGACCTTCACACTCGGTATACCAGAGAGATTTTTCATGTGGCACAAGGGTAACTGAATAGTTGAGTCCGCGAACTTTCTCTTTATAGACAACTGGCTCTGCACTCTCTTTGTCCTTATCAGAGACATCGTACAGCAAAATATCAGATTGATTCACCCAATAGGCATCATCACGATATTCACCACACGCTGCACCATCGTAATAGTACATTCCATCGTTATTTTTGACCATTCCTATTGAGCCAGAATTAGTCGCAACAGCAGAATAACTATTTATGTAGTAGTAGCTCTCTTCATCAGCAACAGGATTGATAAGTTTAATGTTACCAATCAGTTTTGGTGTTGCATCTGCAAATGAATAGACCTGCAATCCGGTGTAGGACTCTTTTTCACCATCTTTATCCTCAGCGCCCTCATCCATATATCCGTAATAGTAGTATGTTTGACCAATAAAATAGCCCGTGTTACCACTCTTCAAGAGCGATCCATAGTGCCCGTTTGGCAGTGGATCACCACGAAATGAGACAGGAAAATCGACAGTTTTCATATCATACGCAACCAGTGTTGATGGCTGAGAATAATACTGATTATCAACACTACAAATCCCGCTTCCACACGAAATCAGATGGTCAACATGTGACGCAACCTGTACGCTCGATAAAAGCACTGGTTTATCTCTATCTTTTGCATCAATAATCTGCACATCTCTTTCGGCAACACTGATAATATGATCGCCAGCAACCACGCCTCTTTTGACAGGACTTGGAGAGACTATACTTCCCCTTTTCGTCAAACCTTTTTCCATATCAAAATCAATCAAATTAAGTTTATTTGTCGGTCTCCAATAGTATGAATGTGCTTCGTATTCCATTGTAGGAAGCAGAATGAGGCCAAGGTCATCATAAATCTTAAACGCCTTCCAATCTTCATTTGCCTCACTGCGACTGTACTCTCCACCACCAAAAGAGAGTGAACTCATCTCGGCTGGTTTTGTTGGATCATCAACATTGTACATTGAAACTTTAACCTTCCACCCATCTTGATCATCAACACCGACAGCAAGCAGTTTTGTTCCACGAACTTCAATATGTGTTGACCAGCCAGGAACCTCTAACTGTCCAAGCTCTCTGAGAGCCGAAGAATCAGCAATATCAATCACATGGAGTGGATCTTGCCGTTCATAAGTTACCGCATAGAGTCTGTCAACTTCGTAACGCGTCGCGTAGAGTTGTTGCCCCTGCATAAACGAAAGAGAGTCCAATTTTGTAACGCTATCAGGTGTTGAAACATCAAAACTTTCAATCAAGCTTGTTCCATTTCCCCACCGTTCGGTATTTCCAACAGCAAAAAAAGTGTCACCAATTTGGTGCATTTTCCATCTGTCTTTGAGATAGCCTTTTGTTGAAAAAGCCTTGTTTTCTACAATCTTTCCGGCTGGATCACTAATATCAAACCATTTTATAGCAAATTCATCGCCCTCAGGAACGGTGTCAGAAGACCAGTCCCACGAACTGTCAGCAACAAAAATATTGGTACGACTGACATACATTGCATAGGAAAGTCCATCAATGTTAACCTCATCAACCTTTGTAATATCTTTTGGATTTGCAATATTAACCGACATAATAGAGATGCGGTCACTGCCTCGCTCCTCTTGATTATCACAATAGTACCAATACCAGCGCCGTTCCGTTGCGGCAACATAGATGATATCTCCAACTTGACGACTGTCTGTAATGCGTCCTTCCATCTCAAAAGAGCTGATAAGTTTTAGATTTTTAGGATCTTCAATGTTAATCGCAAGCAATTTACTCGATGAACGACTAGCATCAGCGTATCCATCATCGTTATCTGAATCCATCTTTCTAAATCCAGTCAACAGAACAAAGGCACGACCATCTTGTACAAACATCTCATCTGGCAGACCTTTAAAAGAGAGTCGTCCGAGTATTTTAAGTTCCTTAGGATCTGAAATATCAATCGCAATCAATCCGCGATACTGGTTAAGCACCCACAAAATATCGCCATCAACCTTATAGATGTCAGCTTCCACAATTTCGCGAGTCGCAGATGGTGTCCCTTCACCGGTATCAGCGGAATCACCCGCGCCACCAGCAAGATCTCCATCATCACCACCATCGTTGTACGATTTATCATTTTCTGAATTTCCCGCAGTGATAAACTCGTCGCTTTCAACAAGAGGTTTATCATCCTCACTAATCTGATTGTTGTTAGCAACATCCTTCACATCGTTGCCACATGAAATGGCAAACAGCACCATAAACACAACTAAGAAATAGTTAAAATAACGCATCGTAAAATCCTCCAAACATAGTTCTGACACTTTAGTTACCACTAGTTGGTATATTTATTATAACAAATCAGAAAAAATATGCCAGTTGAAAATTATTTATGCAGTGCGCGACCAAGTGCATCAAGTGTTGCTTCAAGCGTAATTTCAGAAAGCGTTGGATGTGGGTGAATTGCTCCAACAATGTCATCAGCGGTAGCACCGAGTGCCATTGCAGGAATAAGCTCACTAATAAGATCTGTTGCACCAAACCCAATCATATGAACGCCACGCACTTTGTGGCTCTCTTTCTCTATCAAGACTTTAATGAAACCTTTGGTGTGGTTTGACGCTTGCGCCTTGCCATTTGCCATATAGGGAAAAGTACCGACGCTATACTCAACACCCTCTTTTGTGAGCTCAGCTTCAGAAAGTCCGATGTGGGCAATTGCTGGCTCAGTATAGATGCAAGATGGATTGAGAGTGTAATCAATCTTATGTGGTTTCAGTCCTGCTAAACGCTCCACAAGTGAAATACCTTCGTGCTCTGCGGTGTGCGCAAGCATTGGAGTCTCAATGATATCACCAATTGCATAAAGGCCCTCAATATTTGTATTAAAATTGTCATCAACTGAAACAAAACCCCGTTTTGTCAGCTCTACCCCTGCCTTTTCAAGTGCAAGTGGCTCAAGATTTGGAGCGCGACCAACTGCCGAAAGAACAATTTCAGCCTCAACTGTCTTACCATTTCCAAGCTCAAGTGTTACACTCTCCTCGCCCTTTGTTATTCCTGTAACAAAAACGCCTGAATGTACTTTTATTTTGCTTCTTTTCAGCTCTTTTGTCAGCTCTTTTGAAATTTCAGGCTCTTCAAATGGCACAATTCTATCAAGTGCTTCAATGATGGTTACTTTTGTTCCAAATGCGTTGTAAACATACGCTATTTCAACACCAATAACACCGCCACCAATAATGGCAAGGCTCTCTGGTCTTTCAGATAAAAAGAGTGCTTCATCACTTCCTATCACCTGTTTTCCATCGCGTTGAATAGAAGGCAAGTCACGAACAATGCTGCCTGTTGCAATGATGATATGCTCTGCTTCAAACTCATCATCACCTGCTTTAACGATGTGAGGCCCGGTAAATTCTGCTGTTGCCTCAATTCGCCGAATTCCATTCTTTTTAAACAGAAATTCGACACCTTTTGCGCTTCTTTCAGCTGTTTTTTGTGCATGTCCCACTATTTTTGCCCAATCAAACTCGGCAGTCGCTGTAATGCCAAACGCCTTTGCCTGACCGATTGCTTTATAGGCTGATGCAGCCGAAATAAGAGCTTTTGTTGGGATACAACCTCGATTGAGACAGGTGCCACCAAGCTCTGATTTTTCAATAACAACAGGATTAAGCCCAAGTTGTGCTGCCCGAATCGCTGCAACATATCCACCAGGACCAGAACCAATAATCAATAACTTCACTTTTTCCATGGAATTCTCCTCTTTATAGCACCATACACTATTAAAAATGACTCATCCTTTGCCAACGCAAAAACTGCGACTACCGCAAAAAAGTAGAGCAGAAACGAGAGCGTCAAAGGAATACCTATTGAAATAATCTTCCCTCCACTGCCACTGAAAAAGGCAAAAAGAAGAGGTTTCAAAAATAAAACGGGAACAATTCCCGCAGCTGCAAAAAGCAGCATCCGTGCAGCATAGCTAAAAATAGTATGCACCATACCGACTGAAAGTGCCTTTTTGCGGATCAACGAAATTGCGAGATAGAGTGATGAAACAACAGCAGCAATTGTTGATGCCAGCGCAACACCTCCACCCTTCATCGAGCCAACCAACAGATAGGCAAACACAATATTAGTACCCAGTGATAAAACGCCTGCAATAGTCGGAGTTATTGTATTTTCCCGCGCGTAAAATGCAGGATATAACATTCTATTTATCGCAATAAAAAAGAGTCCAGGCATATGGAAAAGCAGCGCGACAGCTGTCATATTGACAGAATCAGTTGAAAACTTTCCTGACAGGAAGAGCACTGCCACAATCTCAGTGCGAAAGAGAAGCGCAAACGCAGTCGCAGGAAGGGTGATAAACGCCGTCAATTTCAGAGCAAAGCTCAGCGTTTCGCCATATTTTGCCCACTCCTTCTTTTTGACATGAGCAGTCAATTGAGGCAAGACAACCGTTCCAAGAGAGACGATAAAAACACCCAAAAGAAGCTCAAGCAATCTATTGCTGTACTGCAACGATGTCACAACACCAACGCCTGCGCCACTTGCAATGCGTGTCGATATAATAATGTTCAACTGATAGGCACCCATTCCGAGAATTGTAGGCGCAATCAGGCGAAAAACCTTTTTACTTCCAGGATGGCGAAATGCTTTGAG
This sequence comes from bacterium, assembly GCA_023145475.1. Classification (GTDB taxonomy): domain Bacteria; phylum UBP6; class UBA1177; order UBA1177; family JAGLDR01; genus JAGLDR01. The sequence goes on along the minus strand of JAGLDR010000112.1, from coordinate 16,949 downwards.
TGGCGATATCAACGAAAATCTAAATCCATTTTTTATGACCCACGGAAGTTGAAAAGCAGCCTGCAATGCACCGCCCACAATGATACCAATGGCAAGCGCTCGTGCGGGATTTTCGGTGTAAGGGGTGAGCAGAAAGGCAGAGGAAATAAAAGAGAGATTAAACAGTATCGGTGTAAACCCACTCGGCGCAAAAATATGCTCGGTGTTTAACATTCCTTGAAAAAAGGCGGCAAGTGAAATAAAGCCAAGATAGATAAACATCATAGTGGTCAAATGCACCGCTTCAGGAAATGACGAGCCAGGAAGAGAGGGGCCAAAAACCATGACTAACTGTGGTGAAAAAAACATTCCTAACGAAACAGTCACCGTCAACAGAAGCGTTAAGAGTGTCAGAAATGATGACAAAAAGAGACGAACCTCTTCACCTTTTTCGCCGCTATCATTCAGATATCCTCTGAGAGTCGGAATAAATGCCGCAGACATCGTCCCCTCTGCAAAGAGTCGTCTAAAAAGGTTGGGAATCAAAAAGGCAATCGAAAAAGCATCAGCCAGTGCTGTCGTTCCTAAAAAAGAGGCTTTAACCATCTCACGGACAAGGCCGAGACTGCGAGATATCATAGTAAATACAATGAGATATGAACTCTTTTTAAGAAGTGACGGACTCATATTACTGTATACTCCACAACAATCGCATAATCCAAAACCTGCATCAATAACAAGCGAAACTACTATACCGTGTAGGATAAAAAAAGAAAGTTTTGAAGTTGATAGCAAAGTAAGTTTGGATTTTCTCGAATCTAAGGGTAAAGTAGGTTTGGATTTTCTCGAAGAGAGGATGTTTTATTAACAGGACTATTGATTTGAAGAGAAGAATGGAATTATTTGCCCCTGGCGGGGATATTGATGCCATAAAGGCCGCTATACTTGCTGGTGCAGATGCGATATATTGTGGCCTCAGTAAATTTAATGCCAGAACCCGTGCTGTCAACATCAGCCTCGACGATTTACCGGGAATTCTGAGACTGGCACATCACCATGAATGTAAAATTTTTATCACCCTGAACATCATCATTCTTGAGAGTGAAATTTCTGCTATTATCAATCTTCTGAACAAGTTAGCAAATACAACTGTCGATGGGGTAATTGTTCAGGATTTGGGCTTGCTGTATCTTCTGAACAGGTATTACAAATCTTTTAATCTGCACGCATCAACGCAGATGACCACTCACAACCGAGGACAGATTGCATTTCTCTCTAAATTCGATGTCTCCCGTGTTAATCTATCGAGAGAGTTAAACATTCATGAGATAAAGGAGCTCAGTTTGGTAGCTCATCAAAACCGGATTCTGACTGAGGTTTTTGTACATGGCTCTTACTGTATCTCGTTTTCAGGTCTCTGTTATTTCAGCTCTGTACATGGTGGTAACTCAGGGAATCGTGGCCAATGCAGTCAGCCGTGTCGGAATCAATATGTGCGAACAGCAGAAGGAAAAGATTACCCTCTCAACTTGAAGGATAATTCAGCTTATTTTGACCTTAAAGAGTTGTATGAAGCCGGCGTTTATTCCCTGAAAATTGAAGGTCGGATTAAAAAAGCCACTTTCGTTTATACGGTTGTGGATGCGTGGAGAAAAAATATTCAAGCGTTATATTCGCAACAAAAAGAGCGGCCAGACAGCGGTGCTTTGTATAAGGTTTTTAATCGTGATTTTTCCAATACATTCTTAAAAGGGGATATCAATAAAGAGATGTTTATCGACAATCCTCGTGATCACACCATTCAGCATCTTTCAGATTCGATGCCTTTCGCTACTCCCGAACAGTTAGAAAAAGCGCACCTTGCTCTCTACGCTGAAAAGGAGGCGATGACGCGTTCGGTAGAAGAAAAAATTGGAGAATTACATACTGAGAAAGTAGCGTTGAGTATTCAACTCACAGGAGAGTGTGGTGAACCGTTGAATGTTTCGGTGAAATCAGTTGATTACTCTTTCAATGTACTCTCGGAGACTCCACTGGTGAGAAAAGGGCGTGAAGCGTTAAATAGGGAGATGGTGCTCAAGCGATTTAAGACTATAAACGAGACGGCTTACTATATTGACGAGCTCAATATGAATCATCTAGACACCGATCTGTTTATACCTTTTAAGGAACTAACCTCTCTGAAAAAGCGTCTGCTATTCATCTTGAATGGCTCAAAAGAGAATGTTGATCCAATTAGACTTCCACGGCTAAAAAAATCGGAAGCAATGACAGAACAGACCAAACTTTCCATTCTGATTTCTTCAAAGGACGACATCTCCCTCCTTGATGAAAATGCGGGAGATATCTATTTTCAACTGCCGAACAGCTTTCAAAACAGGCTTGACGAATATATTGATCTCTTCCTAGAGAATAAAAAACTGATTCCGTGGTTTCCGGCGGTTATTATAGGTGAAAATTATAATCTAGCGGTCAAATTTCTTTCTACACTCAATCCACCTAAAATCATCTCTAACAATACAGGAATCGGTTACGAAGCTTCAAAGAGGGGAATCGAGTGGATAGCAGGTCCATATATGAATATTTCAAACTCATATAGCGTGCTCTGTCTGAAAGAGAATCTACATTGTAAGGGCGCGTTTTTGTCCAATGAACTACATAGAAATCAAATCAGACACATCAACTGTCCTGAAGATTTTGAACTGCATTTTAGTATCTATCATCCTATTGTTTTGATGACGAGCAGACAGTGTCTGTTTCATCAGGTTACGGGGTGCGAAAAAAACCGTGTCGATGCGACTTGCATTCAGAATTGCGAAAAGGAATCCACGATTACCACGATGAAGAAGGAGAACTTTTTTATTGAAAAAAGCAGAGGAAATTATCACAACATATACAGTGCAAAAAACTATCTAAACACCGCTATCGTAAGAGATATGCCACACACTTTTTCACGCTTCTTAATTGATTTGAGAAATATTGAAACTGAAACAGACATCAATGTGGACAAGTCAAAATTAATTCAATACTTCAAAACTTATATCAAAAGAGAGTCTGAGCCAGAGGAAATTCTTCATAAGCTTATTCAACAGACAACTTGCGTTCAATATAAAAAAGGGATTTATTGATTTTACCGTAGAGACAAGGCATGCCTTGTCTCAGGCATTAATCGAAATGTGCCGATTTGGGAAGTACTCGAACGCGTCAGGTTAATTCATTCATTTTTGTAAGAATATTATTTGATGTAACAACATCTGCATCTGTACGGTTTTGATTAAATTCTCCTCCATATACAAGAAGTTTGTGTTTTATATCAAAACTTTTGCTAAAGTATTTTAATCCCTTAAAAAAATCAGGCTTTATCGTCATTCCTGCTTTAATTTCTACCGCAGTAATATCATTTCCAGATTTAATAAAAATATCAATCTCGTTACCTTTTGAATCTCTTAAGAAATTAAGATTATTACTTTTACCTTGATTAAATCGATATTTTAAAAACTCAGATACAATCATGTTTTCAAATAAATTTCCATATAATGGATGCGTTATTATTTGCTGCTCTTTTTCTATCCCGAGTAAAAAAGAGACAAGTCCCACATCATAAAAATAAAGTTTTGGGGATTTCATCAGCCTTTTACCAATATTCTCATGATAAGGTTCGAGTAAAAAAACAATAAAAGAAGCTTGCAGAACACTTAACCACTCTCTCGCTGTTGTATGCGAAATTCCAACATCATTAGAGAGAGAATTTAGGTTTAATAATTGACCGACTCTTCCAGCACACATTTTTACAAACATCTGAAATTGTGATATATTTTTTATATTTAAAAGCTCTCTGACATCTCTTTCAACATAGGTCTTGTAATAAAAATTAAGTGCCTCAGTAGGATTTAAACCTTCATCTATAATTCTTGGAAAAAAACCTTTATACATATGCACCTGATTTGAAAGTATAGAATTATCGTTGGCAAGCTCATTTAAAGAAAGAGGAAGCAAATTGAGAATAGCTGTTCTCCCTGCTAAAGATTGAGAAATTCCTCTTGTCAACTCAAATTGACTGCTTCCTGTGATAATAAATTGTCCCTTTTTCTTGTCTTCATCAACCTTGACTTGTATAAGACTTAAAAGTTGAGGAACCTTTTGAATTTCATCAATAATTCCTCCATCTGGCATTTGAGACATAAAACCAACAGGATCATTCAAGGCAAATTCGTAGTTTGAAAGATGTTCTAGGTTAAAATAGGGCTTCTCTTCAAAAGCAGACCTTACCAGAGTTGTTTTCCCTGATTGTCTCGGCCCTGTAACAGTTACAACCGGATACTCCTTCGCAAATCTGATTAAAACAGTTAAAGCGTCTCTTTTTATCATCGTATCTCCCTCAATAGGACAGTAAGATTAGTACCATACCACACCTCAGTACAATTTGCAAGTTCAAGCTTCATTTTACACTAAAGCTATATGAATGCATAAATCCGCCGCCGTTCCGATTATAAATTGCAAATATGCAAATCCCGTTTTTTCTGAGCGAACGGGGTAATTTCGGTACATTTTGAAGAAATGTGATAAGTAAAAAAATTGCTTTTCAAGGGAACAACATGTTGCACTTGACAGGATAATTTAAAAAGCGGACATTTCTACTTTACTCTTTAACAAGAAACATGATCAAGAGAATAAAAAGACTAATAATTCTCGTAATGGTTACAGTACTAAAAAAGTAAACAGCAAGCTAGGCAAGACAGAAATACAAGTTCCTCGTGATAGAAACGGTGAGTTTGATCCAGTTGCCATAAAAAAGCATCAACGAGATATTAGTGGTATGGAAGCACAAATTATTTCAATGTACGGTAGAGGAATGTCTTATCGTGAAATTCAAGGATATTTAGAAGAGATTTATGGATTAGATGTTTCACCTGAATTTATAAGTACCGTCACAGATAAAGTGATCGCTTTAGCGCGAGAGTGGCAGAATAGGCCTCTTTCACCCGTATATCCTGTTGTGTTTATTGATGCCACATTTTTTCATATAAGGAGTGATGGAGAGGTGAAAAATCGAGCAGTTTATACGATGCTTGGAATTGATTTAGAGGGCAATAAGGATTGCTTGGGCATCTGGATTGGTGGGTCAGAAAATGCGAAGTATTGGCTTACTATTTTTAATGAATTACAGCAACGAGGTGTGAAAGATATCCTCATTTTCTCATCGGACAATCTTCCAGGTGTTTCAGGAGCTATTAATGCCTCTTTCCCGCGGGCAGAAATTCAGAAATGTATTGTTCATCAGGTTCGTAACAGCTTGAAACATGTCTCATATAAAGAAAGAAAAGAGATGGCTCAAGATTTGAAACTAATATATACTGCTCAAACTGAGAAAGAAGGATTTGCACAGTTAGAATTGTTTGCCGGCAAGTGGGATTCGCAGTATCCCCATGTCTCAAAATCATGGTATTTCCCAATGAAACAGCATTGACAAAATTGTTGTTTCTAGCTGTAAGAAATCTTACGAAACGCTGGACTTCTCGAGTGCGGGCGTGGCCAAAGATTTATCCTCAGCTACTGGTGTTTTTCGACGATATATTAAAAGAGTATTTATGAGGGATTTAGAGGTTTACACAAAAAAGTTGACACCCCCACTCAGAACGAAATACCAGATAGAAATATGATTTATAAAATATCGCCCATCCCTTTGGTTGGATCGAGCACATCTTTTTCGTCTTTTGTTGTCGTTGGCTGAGTTCCACCAATAAAATACATGCGGATACCGCCCTCTTCTCCTGCAAGCAATCCTGTCTTTCTATCTATTCGTGCAGAGGAGACGCCTGCAGGAAGCTCATAATCTTTTGACGGGAAGTTAACAAGATAGCGTTTCATAAAATCTTTCCAGATTGGGAGTGCAGCTTTACTTCCTGTTTCTGAATGCCCGAGTGGAAGACCGTGTTTATCATTTCCAACCCAGACGCCGACAACGGTATCAGGATTAAAACCGATAAACCAAGCATCAAGATAGTCATTTGTCGTGCCAGTCTTTCCTCCAATATGTTTTTTATCCTCATAGTTAATAGAGTTAGCTCGCGCTCCAGTTCCCCTGTTTATAACATCTTCCAAAATACGGGCCGTAATATAGGCAGCCGCTTCAGAGAGGCCTATCGCTTCACTTTCGCTATCAAAAGCGAGAATACGACTGATTTTCTCCGCACCGGTAAGATAGGGATCATAAAACACCGTATTATTTTCGAGAGTCGTTGCATCAGTATCAATCACTTTGCGAATATAGGTTGTGCGTGGATGCTTCCCCTTGTTTGGAAAGTGTGCATAGGCATCAGTCAGCTCATCGAGTGTCAGACAAGAGGCCCCAAGAACAGAGCCATACTCTGGACGAATCTCATGTTTTATACCCAATTTTTTAACGGCCGTAATAGCGTCTCTCAACCCCATTCTCTGCAAAATACGAATTGATGGAGTATTCATTGAGTGGACAAGAGCCTCCCAAAATGTAACCTCACCTTTAAAGCTATTTTCATAGTTTGCAGGCTTAAAATTGGCATCAACAACGGTTACTGGTGCATCTAAAATCATAGACGCTGGGGTGAAAAGTGGTCTTCCACCATTTTTTGATGAGCGTTCGAGCGCGTGAGCATAAAAAAGTGGCTTAATCGCACTTCCTGGCTGACGACACGCTTGCGATGTTCTATCAAATTCACTCATTTCAAAATCATATCCACCCATAATTGCCTTGACATAGCCAGAAAAGGGATCTTTAGCAATCAAAGCAGCCTGAGATGAAGGAATCTGTCCAAGGACAAAAAAGAACTTTTTAGGCAGTGGCTTTGTATAATTCCTGTGGTCTAATTCATCACGAGTTCCCTTCGAATCTGTCGCTCTGACCAAGATGATATCACCGGGATTAAGTACCTCTCCAACAGATTGGACTGATGCCCAGCCACCGACAGGATTCCACTTTGTCGCCCAGAGCAAATCATCAAGATGAATCGAGCGTTTGACCTTCCCAACTTGAATCATCGCCTTTTTCTTTTGAACACTTAAAACGACACCTTGGTACTGTACGCCTCTCTTTATATTTTCAGGAGTAATGTCGCCAAAGTTCTTTTTATGTTTTGTAAGATACTCTTTTAAATCTTTTTTCAAACTTATGTGGTAGAGCGGATTTGTAACCGTTCCTTTGTACTTCTTTCCTGGCTTCACACTTGACTCTTTATCTCGCCGATATCCCTGACGATTTGATAGTTGGCGAAGTCCTCTAAAAACGGCTTCATGGGCAAGTTGTGTTGCATACATATCAACTGTCGTATAGACATTGAGGCCTTCATCATACAGCTTTGTCTCGCCATATGTTTTCAACAGATGCCGGCGAACCTTCTCTGCAAAATAGGGTGCTTTATCAAGCATCAACTCTTTTGCTGGATGCACGGTCATCGGTGTATTAAACGCCTCATCGTACTCTGCTTTTGTAATAAACTCCTCATCAAACATCCGCTTTAAAACATAATTCCGACGCCTTGTTGCCGTCTTTGGATGCCTGATTGGCGAAGCTTTTGAAGGAAACTTTGGCATTCCCGCAAGTGTCGCCATCTCTGCTATTGAGAGCTCCCAGACATGTTTACTGAAATAGGTTCGAGAGGCAGACTCAACGCCATAGGAGTTTGTTCCAAGAAAAATCTCATTAAGATAGAGATAGAGAATCTGCTCTTTTGTAAATTTTTGCTCCAACTTCACCGCAAGAATCATATCTTTAAATTTTCGAGTAAAAGTCCGCTTTGAGCCAATAAACGATTTTGCCAACTGCTGCGTAATTGTACTTCCACCCTGTTTTACACCAGTCAATGCCCAGCGCATTGCAGCACGAAACATCGCTACTGGACGAATACCACTGTGAGTATAAAACTTGGCATCCTCTCCTGCAATAAAGGCGAGACGCAGCTTTTTAGGAAGTTTGTTGTATGGCACAATATTTCTTTTGTTATTTCTATCAAATTCAGCAATTAACTCACCATCAAAACTGTATACTTTTGTCCCCGTAGCTGGCCGATAATCTGCAATTGTCTCAACTGTTGGTAACTGAGATGAAAGATAGAAATATCCAGTCACAGCAATAACGCCACCCACAATCGTGAATAAAACAGCAAGAACAAGCAGTATCTTCAGCCATGTTCGTCCCTTTTTGCGCTGCTTAGCCTTTGATGGACTCTTTTTTGTTTCTTTAGTCGACATTCCAACCCTCTCCAAAAATATCAGTGAAAGCCTGCTTATAGGCAGACTTCTTAAAATCAACAATTCGTTTGTAAACCTCTTTTACAGAGAGCCACAACCACCCGCTAAACTCATCAGACGGCACTGGTTTGACCGTCGAGTCAATCAAATCAAGCAAAAAATAGCGTTGTTGTTGCCCAACAAAACCTCGCCACCCTTGTGCGTGATCAGGAAAGCGATATGAGACAGGAGCACTCTGCTGTATCAAGCGCAACGACTCTTTTATCAACCCGGTCTCTTCTAAAAGCTCTCTCCATGCAGCCATCTCAAATGACTCACCATCATCGACGCCACCTTGCGGCAACTGCCAATTGCCAGGAATATCGCGTCGCTCCCCAGCAAGAATCAATCCATCACTATTCCTCACAATCAGCGCAACATTACTTCGATAAAGCTCGTTCATCGATCAACCGTCGCACATGATTTCTCAGATTCCCACACTTTCACTCTCAAAACAGAGAGTTGAGCATCAACCTCTTTTAGCTGTCTATCAGCTTCTGTAAAGATATAAGTTCCGAGGTTTTCTGCCGTTGGATTTATCTTATCAAAAGGTGGTGTTGCATTAATATCTCTGTGATCAAGGCGATCTAAAATATCTTTTAGAACCTGCTTCAACAGAGTAAAATCGCAAATAAAACCCTCTTTTGTCAACGCATCTCTCGTCACTTCAAGACGCACGCGCCAGTTGTGACCATGAACATTCTCACACTTTCCTTTATATTCACGCAGATGGTGAGCTGCAGAAAAAAAATCTTCTCTATAGACTGAAACTCTCATTATTTATCACCTTTTGCAGCAGGCTTCACCCGTCTTATTGATTTAATGAGCACCTTTTTACCACTTTTACTCATCTCAACAATCTTTGCAAGCACTTCGCTTCCACTTGTTATAATACCAAAAACAGCATAGCCATTTGGCTCAGGTTTGGTTATATCACTATTAAGATGAGGGTTATCTTTGAGGTTAAAATAGAACTGGCTCGTCGCTGTGTGGGGCGCGCGTTGCCGTGCCATTGCAATCGTGTTTTTAGCATTTGAAAGAAGGGGAAGTGTCGGAGCGTCTTTCTCCTTTTCACTTTTTACTTTCGCTGGAGTCATCTCAAGAACAATTGCAGGTTTTGTCGGTTTTTCAACATTCTCTTTTGTAAACCCACCACCCTGCGCAACAAATCCGCCAATAACACGGTGAAATATAGTGCCATCATAAAATTCAGTATCAACATAGGCGAGAAAGTTCTTCACAGAGATAGGCATCGAATTGCCGTACAGACCTACAGTCATCACCCCTGCATCTGTCTCGATTTTTACGCTTTCAGTAAAATCGAGTGGTTTAGGTGCTATGGGCTCACTTTTACAGCCCATCATCAAAACAAAAGTAACCAACAAAAATAAACTACGCTTCATCGCAACCTCCAGATTCATCTTATCAACAAACAAAAAACCGCATAAATCTATCACAAAGTATCGTTTCACGCAACAATTAACCGTTAATAAGTAGACTGGTGTGTCATTTTTAGCAAAAAACTTGCATTTTCACTTTGTCTCAATTATCGTAACTCGATTTTGGTTTGTGGTGCTATGGTAGATATGTATATTTGATAATACTTGGAGGATTTGTGATGCTTAAAAGTTTACTAGTCTTTTTGACTGTTGTTCTCTTGTCTTTTGGCGGTGTTCTTTTTGCCGAAGATGATTTTGGTGGCGATGATGCCTTTGATGATGGTGGCGATGACGCTGGGGATGATGCCTTTGATGATGGTGGCGATGACTCCTTTGACGCAGAAAAATCAGCAAAGGACAAAGAAGACAAAGATAATAAAAACAGCGCTGACGCAATGAGTGACTTGCTTGGTGATGACAGCGAAGAAGATAAAGAGGAAGATAAGGAAGAGGATAAAGAGGAAGAGAGAGAAGAAGATGAAGAAGACTCTCCTCTTGAAGATAAAGTTGAACCACAAGATGATGTGAAACCTGTTGCCACTAAAGGATTCAAACCTGTTTTGATGATTAAGGGTGGTTTTTTGATGTTCGGTCAATATAAGACTCGTGACGCTCTTCATCCTAAAGGTGCTGCTCACAATATGATGTTTGGCGCTGTCGATCAAGGTATCGCTGGACTTTCATTTGATGGCAAATATGTCCTTGCAAAAGCAACAATGAATCTCAGAACTCCAAATGCACTGACTGAAACAAAAATAGCGACACCAGTACAAACAAATCCTTGGATTGCTGCAAACTATGCAAACTACAACAGCAACTTTTATAACTGGTTGCATGAAGTGTGGGGTGGTGTTAACTTTCTTGGGAAACTGAACCAAAAGCTGATTATCCGTGGTGGAAAAATGTTGCCAACTTATGGAAATGTTGATCAGTTTAATTCACTCGGTGCTGGCATTGGAACACCTTACGGAACTCGCGACCTGAGCGTTACAGAAGGTTATATCCCTGAAAGTGATGCTGGTTGGGCACTCGGTTTTGACTGGGCAATCAAAAACAAACATCACATTCTTTTTGACTTTATGATGGCATCAGGAACTGTAGGCGATGCAATAGCAAACCCCTATTGGTTCTCAAGCAACACAATGGGAATGTACATCAGAGCTGGATACGCTTCAAAGTTTCTTAGAATTGTAGGAAGTCTGCAATCACGCTCACAGCAAGTTACCGCTGGACCTGCAGGCGCAGAACAAGTGAAGAATGTTCCATTGATTGGCTTTGGCGTTGCGGCAAAGTTAACCGATATTCACGGATTTAATATGACATTCTCATTTGATTACAATATGATTAAATTGGTTAAGAATTTTGCAACAGCTCCTCTCACCACATCAACATCCAATATGCTCATTCATATGATGCCTTCTTATGACATCAGTATTAAAAAACCATGGTTGGACGCACTGCAAATTTCTCTTCGTTTTGACCTCATAAAGGGTGGATACGAATATGGAACAGAGATGAAGAATGCCTATGATTTTGCCTACTATACAGAGAAGAACATGTACTTCCGTATTGGTGCTGCTGTTAACTGGTATGTTATGGAAATTAAAGGAGTTCGCTCATTTGCTGGCTTTACCTTTATGATGCAGCCAAAATCAGAACTCAAAAAATCTGTTCATCCAAACACCTACAAATATAACGATGGCTTCACCGCTATTATGTTGACTGCAGGTGCTGAATACTAACCGAATCTTTTTTCGCAATAGCAAAGGAGAGACTTTTGTCTCTCCTTTTTTTTACAAATATTTTGACCTATCTCTCCAGACCTGTTACTATGCAGTACGGATTGTTTAGTAAACAAAAGTAAACGGGAGGTTTACAGATGAAAAAGGTAACACTATTACTATTTAGCGCTCTTGTTGTTATGACAATGAGTATCGTTTTTACATCTTGTGGCGAAAAAGAAGTTGATAAACGACAAGAAGTTTCACAACTCGTTGAGAAGGGAAACTTTCGTATCGCTAAACAGAAGTTAATCGCTTTGAGAAGCAACTATCCAAATGACATCACACTTCAAAAACTTGAGAAAACTGTGGATAAAGAGCTTGCAAAGGCTGACTACAAACGATACTTGAAGGCAGCTCAAGAGAAAGACACATGGAAAAGCTGGATTTCAGCAATGATTAAAATCAAAAAGATTGAAAATGCTGACAGAGAGATGGTCAACAATACAATCAAGAAAGCTGCTGAAAAGTGTGTCGATGCTGGTGCACGCCAATTGAAAGATGAGCAACTACTTGGTCTGTTGAAAAAGCTGGTTATTCGCTATCAAGTTATTACTCACAAAGAGCGGTTGATGTACATTACTATGTTTCATCAAGAGGGTCGTTTTCCACTGAAAGAGTGGAAAGACACTTTTATAACAAACTATGCTGAGTTGATGGATGAAAATGGTGAGAAGTTCATTGGCTATCCACATCCAACAAAAGAACAACAAAAAAAGAAATAATCTATCCCCCACCAACGGGTGAATACACATCAACCCGACTGTTGTTCTTAAGCTGAGTTCTCTCCCAATCACTTTTTGCAATAATTGTATCGTCTACCATCACTGCTAGAAAGCGACGCTCTATCTTTTGTTCAACAATAAACTGCTCAACACTCTGAGCCTCTGATTGCACTGGCTTATCATTTAATAATATTGTCTTCAAAACGCTCCTTCCTATAGCACCTTAACAGAAAAAGAGTACTAATAAAATCATCAAAGTGCAAGAAGAGCAAAAAAAAAGAGTATATTTACTTGCCTAATAAAAAGGAAACACTATAAAATCTCAAGACGATTGTTCATTTCCACACATCATACTTACGAGGTACCGGTTATGGTTGAACAAAAGAAAAATGGTAAGAGTGGCGAAAACGGTGAGAAGAAAAAAAATCGACTGAGTAGTTTTACCAGTACACTGAAGAAAAGTGTAACTCTAGAGATTGCTGCAAAAGCAAAGCAGATGAATGCGCATGGAAAAAATGTTGTTAGTTTTTCCGCTGGCGAGCCTGATTTTGACACTCCTTTTGCTATTAAAGCTGCCGCAAAAGCTGCAATTGATGCAGGAAAGACAAAATATACCGACGCAAGCGGTATTAAAGAGTTAAAAATGGCAATTCGTCAGAAATTTATGCGTGAAAATAATTTACACTATGACGAAAATATGATTATTGCTACTGCTGGTGCAAAGTATGCTCTTTTTGCTGCTCTTGCTGCTATTACAAGTCATGGTGATGAGATTATTCTTCCTGTTCCCTACTGGGTCAGTTATCCATCACTGATCAAGTTGACAGGCGGAACTCCTGTCTTCACCTATCCGAGTGAGAAAAGAGGTTTTAGACTCGTATTAGATGATGTAAAAAAAGTGGCAACAGATAAGACAAAAGCAATTATCATTAACTCTCCAAATAATCCGAGTGGTGCTGTCTATCGTTCTGAAGATTTAGAAGCCATTGTTAACTTCTGCGTTGAGCGGAATATTATGGTTATCAGTGATGAAATTTATGAAAAACTGACCTATGATAATGTTCAACATGTCTCTCTGGCTGCCATTGTAAATGAAAAATCTCGAAGAAATATCATCGTTATCAATGGCGTATCAAAAGCATACGCAATGACAGGATGGCGAATTGGATACGCAGCAGGACCAAGAGATGTCATTGAAAGAATGAAGTTTTTTGCAGCTCACACCACATCAAATCCAAACACTATCGCTATGTGGGCCGCGGTTGAAGCACTCAACGGCAATCAAAACGATGTTGAAATGATGTCAAGAAAGTTTAATCGTCGTCGCCAGTTTATGTATGATGAAATCATGAAAATACCTGAATTGAAGTGTGTCTATCCTGTCGGTGCATTTTATATGTTTATCAACTTCTCACACTACATCAACTGTACAATCAATGGTCATCGCATTGAAAATACCCTTGACCTTGCAAACTATATGCTTGATGAGGCAAATGTCGCTGTTGTCCCTGGTGAAAGTTTTGGACTCTCTGGCTTTCTTCGCCTCAGTTATGCAACAAACATGGATAATATCGCGGAAGGCATTGACAATATTAGAGCCGCCCTTGCTGATGTAGAGTTTGATAATGAATAAATTTGATATTATCTTTGAAGATAACCACATTCTTGTTGTCGTAAAACCTGAGAACATTCCCGTTCAAGAGGATGAATCTGGCGATAAAGATTTTTTATCTATGCTCAAACAAGATATAAAAGAGCGTTATAATAAACCAGGAAATGTCTATCTTGCACTTCTGCACCGTCTTGATAGACCTGTCGGGGGCATTATGCTCTTTGCAAAAACATCAAAAGCGGCGGCAAGACTTTCAGAGCAGTTCAGGAAAAACAGTGTACACAAACGGTATAAAACTGTTGTGCATGGAAAACCGCAACGAGGCGAAATTGAGCTTGAAGACTATCTCTATAAAAATAGAGAGCACAATATTGTATCAATTGTCTCTCGTGATACCGTTGGTGCAAAAATAGCGAAGTTGACCTTTCACAAAGAGAAGACTAATCACAGCCTCTCTCTTTTAACAGTTACCTTGGTTACTGGTCGCTCACATCAGATTCGTGTTCAGCTTGCCCAGAGAGAATATCCCATCGTTGGTGATCAAAAATATGGCAATCGCAAAGAGCGTGGTCAACAAATTGCTCTTTGGTCATACAGCCTCTCATTTGAACATCCAACGACACACGAACAACTCTCTTTTACTGCAAATCCGCCAAACTTTGAACCGTGGATATTCTTTTAGGCCTCTCGTTATTCATTTCAGTAATTCGTTAGAAAAACCACCCCACCTGCCTCATGACAGGTTGCCCCTCCTGAATCAGGAGGGGAGTAAAAAATCTGCAGCGAAGGTGTAGTTAATCTACATCGAGTGGTGGGAGTCGATACGACAACGCAGAGTGATGCACAGATTGCTAATCGAAAAAGTAGGACTGACAAGCTTTGTATCAATCAAGGCGTCGAGAGTGAACATCGCGAAGGTGTAGTTAATCTACATCGAGCGGGGTGAATCGATACGACAACGCAGAGTGATGCACAGATTGTCAGTCCGGTAAAAGGAGCATAGAGTCCCCATAACTATAAAACCTATACCCCTCTGCAACTGCCTCTTCATACGATTTCATAATAAGCTCGCGCCCCGCAAAAGCTGAAATCATCATAATCAGCGTCGATTTTGGCAGATGAAAGTTGGTGAAAATAACATTAACGAGGTTAAACGAATAGCCTGGATAGATAAAAATTTCTGAATCACCCTCTCCCGCCTGCACGACACCATCTTTTGTTGCTGTTTCAAGCGTCCTAACTGTCGTTGTACCAATCGCAACAACTCTGCGGCTCTTTCTATCTGTATTCAGCTGTTTTGCTGTCTGTGCGCTGATTTCATACCGCTCTTTATGCATTGTATGTTGCGTAATATCCTTGATTGAGACTGGCTTGAAAGTTCCTGTCCCAACATCGAGGGTTACTTTTTCTATGTGATTATCCACTTTTTCTGCAATTTTGCGCATCATCTCATTGGTAAAATGAAGTCCTGCTGTCGGTGCTGCAACTGATCCTGGATTTTTATTAAATACTGTCTGGTAAAGTTCTCTATCTTCCGGGCGAGACCGTTTTTCTCCCCGTTTTTTCAAAATATAGGGAGGAAGTGGCATATCACCATATTCATCAAGATAGCTCATCAGCTCTTGGTGAGGCATTCCGACATCTATAAAATAGTAACCATTCCCATCGTCAGTTATGGTAACTTGTGCGCCGCCTTCGAGTGCTATTTTTTCACCAATTTTTAGATGTTTTGACGCTTTTGCAAGCACTTCCCATATCGTAGAATCAATCTGCTTAATCAGAAGAAACTCAACTTTCCCACCAGTTGCTCGCTGTCCAAAAAGACGGGCAGGCAAAACGCGCGTTTCATTGAAAACAACGGTATCATTCTTCTCTAAGAAAAGGGGGAGTTCTCTAAAATACCGATGCTCAATTGTGCCACTTTTGATGTGCACCACCATCATACGAGAATCTCCTCGTTTCAATGGCTTATCTGCAATTAACTCTGGTGGAAGTGTGTAATCAAATAGTGAAATATCCATATCAATATAACCTTCGCAGTTCAATTCCTTTCAAATAGTATCGTAAGATTTGCTTATAACTCTTTCCTTTTTTTGCCATTCCTGCCATTCCATATTGACAGACACCAACGCCGTGACCTGCCCCTTTGCCTGAGAATGAAATCTTTCCTCTGCGCAGTGAAACAGAAAAATCGTTTGACCAAATTGCAGTATATCCAACAGCTGCTCGAAACTTATTAACAGGAATCTTTTTGCTATTCACCACCACAAATTTCACTCGATGTCTTCCCCGTTGCACGGATATCTTTTTGATTTTACCAACGCTATAGCCTGCTTTCTTCAGCCGTTTTGCTATGACACTGCGTCCATAACTTCTCTTCCAGCGATAGAGTGATGAATTTTTGCAGTAGGGACATTTGACTGGTTGCAGATAGGAGACCTCCCGTCCCCACACCTCTGCTGCTGATGCTGTCCTGCCACCACAAGTGGAGTGAAAATAGATTTTTGCAGGCATATTATTTTTGATGATGACAAGTCCTTTCGTCTGATTCACCGCTTGATTTGAGGTGACATCTTCTCGCTCAAGACCGCCATATACCTGATCAATAACAGATGGTGCCAAATCATACAACTTGCTTCTTGGATGGTGTATCTTTTGATATACCGCAAATGTCCTCGCCAGAATCGCCTGCGTTTTCTTTGCTTCAAGTGGCCAATGTGGGAGTGCCTCTCTATTTATCACGCCCCTCACATACTCCTCGATTGGCAAAATGTTAATGACCGTCAATTTTCCCTTTTTTACAACAAGCTTAATGGCCCCACGAAAGATATGACCATTCACCTGCAAAATACCAAGTTTCGGCTGTAAAATCACAACATTAAATGTCAAAACTTTGTTTTTTTGCTTTATTTTTCCATTTTTGACAGTGTAACGATAGTTTCCTTGAATTGATGAGACAACTTTCCCTGATTCTGACTCTACTAATGCGTCACCTTCAATGGTAACAGAAGATACAGCAACATGAATACCAATGGCAAGTGTTGGATCAAATCCATCTTGATGTGAATCGTCAAGAATAGCATCAACAGGGTTGAAAACCGTTAATAACCAGATGGTAATCAGTGATGTCAACAACGATATTTTCTCC
>JAGLDR010000111.1 GCA_023145475.1 bacterium | reverse complement strand
TACTTAAATCGGTAGATCGCCACACAAATGTTGGTCGACGAGACTATGCAATCCTGATGTTGCTGCATACCTACCTGAAAGTCGGCTAAAACGTACATTTTAAGCTAGAAAAACTCTGAAAGCACAGTTTTTGCAAAAAAACCGTGCTTTTTTCTTGCGTTTTTAACGTGGACGTATTATACTGCACCAACACTTTAAAACAGGAAAAATACTATGTCTAAGCCAATAACAGGAAAAACTCACGTTGGTGAGCGCCGAGAAAAGCGCCCTAATGGTGATATTTACATTTATGAGCGAGTTACTGCTTACAACGAAAAGACAAGAAAGACTTATACGGTCAGCTTGAAGCTCAAAGGAAAGATCAAATCGGGAACAGACGAAATAGTGCCTACTCGTCCGAAAAAACACAAAGGTGAGAAGGTGTCCGCCAGGGCAAAACGTCAGCACACTGGTTTAACGGACATTTTAGAGTGGGTTGGCAAAGCCTCAGGCATTGATAATGATGTTTCAGCCTCATTTACCGAGGGTGATGCTAAAAAAATCTTATCCGTAGCACGCTACTGGATCGGTACAGACGGCAATACGTTGCCACGCATTGAGAGTTGGCAAGTAATGCACCCGCTTCCATACACGGAGCCTATCAGCGAAGATGTGTACAGCAATCTTTTCAAGCACATCGGTTGGAACGAGGAGGGTATCCAGAACTATTTTTCATTTAGAGCAATGCGTTTGGATAGCTCTCCAGTCTTGGCTTTTGACTCAACTACAATCTCGACATATTCTGAAAATCAATCAGAAGCACGGCAAGGATTCAACAAGAATGGTGACGGGTTGAACACCATTAAGCTATTGACCTTGTATTCCGTAAAAGCTCAAGAGCCGATAGCCTTTGCTAAACAACCTGGCAACGTGCCTGATGTTATATCTATTGAAAACGCTTTGTCACAACTTAAATGCCTTGGTTTGGAAAATCCATTAATAGTGACGGATAACGGCTATTATAGCCAGAAAAATATGACAGAGTTCACCCAACGAAACACGAAGTTTCTGACCCTTGCGGATACTAGTCTAGTTTGGATTCGAGAAACTGTGGATACTCTTCGAGAAACAATATCAGGCATGTCTAGTACTTGTACGTTTGACCCAGCCGTCTGTGGTGCTACAGAATCCAAAATGCACGAATTTAGCTGGGTGCGTCAGCGGTTGCATAACAATAAAGAAGCAGGTCAAAAAGAAACTTTCTCGCGTCGTATGTATATACATATTTATCATTCACACGGCAACAAAGCCAAAAAAGAGCTTGCCTTTCGAAAGGATTTACTTGAACTTAAGGCACAAATAGAAAGCGAGAGCGTTGATTTTACAAAACCTGCACAAAAGAAAATAGAAAAGTATTTTATATGCTCTAAAAAGGGACGTGGCGGAAAACTGAAGGTTCGCTTCAATGACAAAGCTATTGCTGAAGCTCAGAAAAACATTGGCTATTTCGCTCTAGTTAGCAATCAAAAGATGGATACGTTTACAGCACTTGAAAACTATCGTCTACGAGAAAAAATAGAAGAACTATTTGCTATTCAAAAAGGGAGACTTGATGGTGCTCGACCTCGCACGTGGTATCCAGACAATCTACGAGGCAGACAATTTGTGCAATTTGTATCACTGGGTTACCATTGTTTTTTGATGAAAAAAATAAAGGAAATGCGTGCTACACTCGGAGAAGATGGCACAGGAAAGACCAAGGCTCTTATTAAGCTTGAAAAGAAATTAGACACATGGCTTGATCAACGTTCTCTTGCCCAGGTTTTAGATTGGTTCGATTGTATTGAGACTACAAATGTGCATACTACCATGGGTAGCTACCGATGGTCAACCGAATCGGTAGCCAGAGATCGGTTGTTTCTAGAGCGTTTGGGAGTAACAAGTGATTAGTGTACGTTTTATCCGACTTTCAGGATATATACAAAAATCATACCGTTCTGATTATCATGATAAGAGCACGCTTAAACTTCACGTGGACAGAAAAACGAAGACGAGCACCAGAGTAAAAGAAATCCGAATATACGTCATATATCCCCAACATTCCGGA
>JAGLDR010000110.1 GCA_023145475.1 bacterium | reverse complement strand
CGGAGGTATCAGGTCGCCACATTTTTGCAAAATGTAGAGGCCTGACACCGTCCTACTTTTTAACAGTATAACGAAAAATTGCTCTTCTGCAATCACAGCTCTTTTCCGAAGAGTTTGACTCCTTCACCGATGCTGAAGAGGTCTAGTTTCAATGGTTAAGGATTGTTGATTTTATCGTGAATTTTAGAGGGAACTCCAATTAATTTTTAGGTTTAAATCGTTCTTTAAGAGAGACAACTCTATTAATTACTATCTTCTCTGGCGTACTCTCTTTGTCTACAACAAAATAGCCAAGTCTTTCAAATTGGAAGCGTTGCTCTGGTTTAAATTCTGCAATAAGTGGCTCAACGAAGCCCTGCACGACTGATAGTGACTCAGGATTAATATACTCTTTAAAATCTTTATCTTCCTCTGTATTCAGAGGGTTTTCAACCGTAAACAATGGTTCATAAAGGCGAACTTCAACCTCTGCTGCGTGTGCTACAGAGACCCAATGGATAGTTCCTCTCACTTTTCGCTCATCCTCTGTCCAGCCACCTTTAGATTCTGGATCATAGGTGCAGTGAATCTCCACAACTTCTCCGGTCTCATCTTTAATTATATCTGTTAGTGTCACATAGTACGCAGAACGAAGACGAACCTCTTTTCCAGGAGCAAGACGGCGCCACTTTCTTGGAGCAACCTCTCTAAAGTCATCTCTTTCAATCCATAACTCTTTAGAAAAAGGTACTTTTCGTGTTCCGTCGGACTCTTTTTCTGGATTATTCATTGCATCAAAATATTCAACTTCAGAGTCGTTATAGTTGGTAACTACCATCTTCAGAGGGTTGAGAACACCCATTCTGCGAGGAACCCACCTATTCAAATCCTCTCGAATACAGTGCTCAAGAAGTGCGATATCAACCATGCTATCCCGTTTTGCCACACCAATTCTATCTGCAAAGTCACGAATTGATTCAGGGGTATAGCCTCTTCTTCTTAAACCCGATATTGTGGGCAAACGAGGATCATCCCACCCATTAACCAGATTTTCATCAACAAGTTGCATTAGCTTTCTTTTACTCATCACAGTATATGAAAGATTCAGTCGAGCAAACTCTATCTGTTGTGGCCCTTTCTCTATATGAATGGCATCTAAAAGCCAATTATAAAGTGGACGATGAGCTTCAAATTCCAGTGTACAGAGAGAGTGAGTTATCCCCTCAATTGCATCAGAAAAACCATGAGCAAAATCATACATTGGATAGATGCACCACTCGCTTCCCTTTCTATGATGGTCCATATGTTTAATACGATAAAGAACAGGATCTCGCAGTAAAACACTTGGATGAGCCATATCAATTTTGGCTCGCAGCATCTGCTCTCCATCCTTAAATTCCCCATTTCGCATCTTTGAAAACAGCTCGAGGTTCTCCTCAACTGAGCGATTACGATAGGGACTCTCTACACCGGCGCCGGTAGCCGTTCCACGATTTTTCTTCACTTCATCGCCACTCAAACTGCAAACAAATGCTGTTCCCTCTTTTATCATCTGCACAGCAAATTGATAAAGCTTCTCAAAATAATCAGAGGCATAATAGAGATTGTCACCCCAATCAAATCCCAGCCACTTCACATCCTCTTGGATCGAGTTAGTATATTCAGTATCCTCTTTTTCTGGATTAGTATCATCAAAACGCAAGTGACAACGCCCACCATACTGCTTCGCAACACCAAAATTAAGACAGATTGACTTTGCGTGACCGATGTGAAGATATCCATTAGGCTCAGGTGGAAAACGAGTTACAATGGACTCTCGCTTGCCACTTTCTAAATCACCATCAATAATATCAATAATAAAATTAGAAGAGTTTTTTGCCTCTTCTTCTGACTTCTCATCTATCTTTTTTTCGTCCATGACCTACTCCTCAATTAAAAATAAAACGGTGGCATTATAACACGATTGTGGTGCAAATAAAGATTCTATTGTGAAAAGGGAATGTAAATCGTAAATGTTGAACCTTTTCCGACAGTTGACTCTACGATTACATCTCCACCATGAGCTGAAATTCCGCTCTGTACGAGCGCTAAGCCAAGTCCAGTACCCTTCCCGTGCAGTTTTGATGTGAAAAATGGATCAAAAATTCGGGAGATAACCTCTTTTGTCATCCCAACTCCACTATCTTTAACAGAGAGGGCAACATAAATCTTTTTATAAAACTCTGTCTGATGAGGTTGAAAAATATTCTCTCCACGAATTTTAAAAACAGAAACAACAATCTCTCCTCCCCTTTTGCTTTTATCTGGCTGCATAATAGTCATTGCATGCTCTGCATTAATAAGGAAGTTTAGTATTGTCGTCTCTATAAATGTCAAATCAGCTAAAACCGTACAGTATTCTGTCAACTCAAAACGCAACTGAACTAGAGGGTCAATCCTGAGAAGATAAGGCTTTACAACAGTATTAACCATATGTGACATGTTGATTGGAATAAGAGAGAAAAGGTTCTCTTCCCCTCGTGATAACGCCATAAGATCTTTAATTATCAAATCACCTTGATCGACTAAAATAGAGAGAGAGCTTACATGCTCTTCTAACTCATTACTAAAAATGGTTGGGGATGTTGATAATCGCATCTGCAACAGAGTTACTATCCCTTGAACGCCATTCAGAATATTCCCAAAATCATGTGATAACTTCCCTGACAGCGTTCCTATCGCCTCACTTTTCTGACTACGCAAAAGTGTTTCATGGAGACGGTTGAGTGTTATGCCACGCTTATTAAGATGAAAAACAAGCTCTCCCACCTCATTTTGTAGCACACATTTCAGTTTGAAAAAGTTCATTACATCATCACCATCAACATTCTGCAATTGCCGCGAAACATCTTTCAAAGGGTGCGTAACTCGTACTTTCAAAATGAAATAACCAATAACAAATATCAACAGAAGAATTATCATAAACAGAAATGCGACTTTCGCAGGAATATGCCACAGAGGAGGATGAGATTCTTGAGTTTGCGCAATGACAAGCGACCATCCCGTTTTTGGCATATAAAAAACCATCACCGTCGACGGCTCTTTCAAAAAATCATCTTGAACCATATGAAAAGTTTTTATCAAAGATGACTTCGGAAGATTGTTGCTATCCGATGCAAAGAGACGACCAGCAATCACTTTTGCACTGTTTTCATCAATTTCGGGAGAATCTAGAAGAGAGGCGATAAGAGAGCTATGCTCTCCATTATAGCTCTTTTTGTGGTGAAGAGTATCGATAAGAGCTTCAACGGGGGTGAGAAAATGATGTTTTTTTATCAATTCAGTTAAACTCAAAAAATCGTCACCGTTTTTTTCTACAAAAGTATCGGCAAAGACAGTGCCAAAGGAGTCAACGGCAAACATATATCCTGCAGAATCCTCGACGAGGCATTGACAGGCATCTCGCAGCCCAGAGAGGCTAACATCAACCGTTGCAACACCATTAAACTTTTTGTCATCATCAACAATCGGTGTTGAACAGGTTACCATTGGTTGATGAGAAAAAGGATCTCGGTAAACCTTTGACCAATAAAACGAATTCTCAGGTTTTAACCGAACAGGAAGATACCACTCCTCTTGGTGATAATCGACCTTGTCATCATCACTGTAATCATCAAAGAAACGAAATTCATTCTTTTCATTGTGCCCCCAAAAGAGTGGACTTCGGTGCTCTTCATTTGTAAAGAGATAACTTTCAGGCCAGACACCTCCACCGGCAATAAATGAATTACCTTTGCTCACGGTAAAAAGAGCGGGAATATGTTTCTTTAACCAGGCATCATCGCCCCATTCAAACTGGTAAGTCAAGGCAATGATTTGTGATAAAGATTTTGCAGCCTTTGTCTCTTGTTCTATCTTTTCTACTATTACAGCACCACTTCTTAGGAGCGATTGTTGACGAATTTCCAATAGTCGCGGATAGGCAACATAACGAAAAACAAGATAGACAACAGCAAGAGAGATAAAGAATAAAAGTGCAAAAGTTGTTGTAAAAAGACGACCTATACTACGGCGAGCAATAAATTTTGTCATAAACACTCCTCTCTATCAAATATCTATTTTAGTATCTTCTGTTTAAGAATATATGTCAAGAAATAATCTGAGGGAAATTTGCAACAAAAGGATAAAACAGTACACTGTTCGCAGGTAATTATAATCTAGAGAGGTGTTTAATGAAGAATTTTTTGACATTATTGATGATTGCATCATTGGCAATTACGCTCATTGGATGTAGCGATGACACTGCTGACAGCGGAAATACAGCTGACACTGCTAATACAG
>JAGLDR010000011.1 GCA_023145475.1 bacterium | reverse complement strand
AGAAAACTTGATTGGGACGCACAAAGAGAGCTCTCTCAAGACAGAGAAAAGTTTGATGCGTACCGTGGCGAACGGCCAGCAGAAGCAGATGAAGATACCTGCTCAATGTGTGGCGATTTATGCGCAGTGAAGAACTTTGACGAAGCAGAGAAAAAATTGAGTGAGTAATTCAGAAAAACAGCGAATAAGTTCTCCAAAATGGTATGATATTAAGGGACAGTTGTCCCATCGATGGCAACAGTTGTTGCATCAAAAGGCTTCACCACACAGTATTGCGTATGGTCTGGCTCTTGGTATTTTTATCGGTTTTTTGCCGATAATGGGTGTGCAGATGGCGGTTGTACTCTTCTTTTCACTTATTTTTAGAGGTGCAAACAAGCCGGCAGCCGTTGTGGGTGTCTGGATTTCTAATCCGCTTACGGTGCTACCGATTTATGCGTTTAACTATCTGGTTGGGATTTTGCTCTATCCTGTTGCCGTTCCACTGACTTACGATGCGATGAAAGAGGCACTTTTTCATATTTTTGAGCTGCATGGTCCGTGGGCGCAGACAGTCGCTTTTTTAAGCTTAGGAGCCGATATTTTTATACCGATGTTTCTTGGTGGCGGCGTGATAGGAGTTGTTGCGATGATTCCAACATATTACTTTACAAAACGGGCAATTAAACGCATAAGGCGGAAGAGAAATGCTAAAAAAACTGAAACAGAAAATTAGCAGCATTACAACGACAATCATGAAGGCGAATGCATCGCCACATGATGTTGCAATGGGATGCGCGATTGGTGTTTTTGCGGCATTTGTGCCGATTGTACCGATTCAAACACTGCTTCTTTTTGGTTTGATGGCGATTGTTCGCAAGTCGAATAAGCCTGCTGCCTATGCAGTCAGTTGGGTTTTGAATCCATTTACGATTGTGCCGATTTATCTGCTTGAACTCTGGACTGGTGCACTGCTTATTCCGGGCGCCGAACCCTTTACCAGAGAGATGGTTACAAAACTGCTTGATAATCTCACATTTGAAAAGTTGATGGGACTTGGTGGCCAGATTTTGGCGCAACTGCTGATTGGTGGCCTTTTGTGGGCGACGATTTTGTCAATTCCTGTCTATTTTGTTGTACGATTCTTGTTGCAAAAGAGAGCTTCTAGCACAGTTAAATAGGATAGTGTCAGTTGAGAACCACCCCACCCTGCGGGCACACCTCCTCAATCAGGAGGGGTGTAAGAAGGACGGGGTCATGCTTCAGCTTGACACCTCCGTTCAACGAAGAAATTCCTTATTTTCCCTGTTTCAGTTCCCACTTCCAACGAGTATATCCACCCCAATTCATCATGCGGGTGTATCCGTTTTTTGCGAGTTTATTGATGACCGCTTGTGCGCGACCGCCAGTTTCGCAGTAGACGATGAGATATTTGTCTTTTGGAAGTTCGCTGAGTCTATCCATAACGGTTGATGATGAAAAAGAGCGAGCGGAAGGGATGTGCCCTTTAACAAACATCTTTTTTGAACGAACATCTATAATCCAAATGTTTGGATTTGGATTGATTGTCAGTTTTTGCAAACCTTCAGGTGTAAGATACTGTTTCAGTGTTGCGCCGTCTGAGGCGGTGTATCCTTCGTGACATCCTGAAATAAGTAAAAATCCTGCGATAAGCAGTGCGAGAATCAGAAGTTTTTTCATAGCAATTTCTCCGTACGACGAATTAACCGAGGTGGCAATTTCTTGTTGAAGGAATTAATGGTTATCTATCATCTCTTTGATAGTTGCAGCGAGTCGTTTAACACCTTCAAGATTTTGTTCTTCTGAAACATACGAGAAGTTAATTCTCATCGTGTTTTTGCCTGAGCCATCGCAGTGAAAAACGGTGCCAAGTACAAAGGCAACTTGTTTTTCAATAGCTTTCTTAAACAAATCTTCAGCGTCCATCCACTCAGGAAGTGTAACAAACAAAAAGAGTCCACCTTCAGGCTTTGTCCAAGTAACACCCTGTGGCATATAGTTGTCGAACGCTTTCAACATTACATCTCTTTTGCTGTGATATTTTGCGATAACTTTCTTCAAATTCTCTCTGAAGTAGCCTTTTTCCATATATTTTGCGGCGATGTACTGTACAAATGGTGCGGTGCACAAATCGGCAGATTGTTTGATAGTGATATATTTATCAATAATTGCAGGATCTGCGATGACCCACCCAATTCTAAATCCTGGGACAAAAATCTTAGAGAATGTACCAAGTGTGATAACTCTATCTCCGCCAGCAAGTTCATAAATAGTTGGTTGTGGCTCACCTTCAAATCGTAATTCACGATAGGGGCTATCTTCAATGATAATCAGGTCGTGTTTGTGTGCAACCTTGATGATTTCTAATCGGCGTTCTTTTGGCATGGTGATGCCAGCAGGGTTTTGGAAATCAGGAATAATGTAGACAAACTTTGGTTTTCTATTTTCTGCAGTCAGTGTTGTGATAGTTTCATCAAGAAGATCTGCACGCATTCCCTTCTCATCAAATTTCACACCAATCAAATCTGCTCCGTAGACACCAAAAGCTTGAAGTCCACCAAGATAAGATGGCAATCCAACAAGAACGGTATCACCCTCATTCAAAAAGAGTCTTCCCGTAAAATCGAGTGCCTGTTGAGACGATGTGGTAATCGTGATATTCTCTGCGGTAACAGTCATGCCGTTGAGGCGATAATTTTTTGCCAACTCTTCACGCAATTCGTCAACACCTTCAGTCGTTCCATATTGCAACGCTTTTGTGGCATTTGTTTCAAGAACCTCTTGAGTAATCTCTTTAAGCTCTTCAACAGGAAATGTGTCAGGTGCAGGCAGACCACCTGCAAACGAGATAATACCCGGCTTTTTCATAAGTTTTAACAGCTCACGAATTGCCGATTTCTTCATTCTCTTAACCATGTCTGAGTAACGACTTTGTAATTCCATTATGGGCCTCCGTCCACTAGTTCGGTGCAGTATAATGGTGTAGGCTTGTGTTGACAAGAATTCTGTGTAGAATATTGGCAGTATCTTGATGGAGGAGAAAAATGAAACATCTATTTTTAATGGTGGCGTTGGTGGAGATCCGACAAAAAATGGTGCTGTTGGTCTCTCTGAACGAGAGTATACTGTAAAATAGGTTTTTTTGTCTGTCGAGTATCTTGATGAAATCTTCCGATATTAACCCATTTTTCTGTTTAATATTTTGTCTTGTTATTTTTTCTTTGACATGAGTACATGCGCAGACTATCATACCCCGCCTATTATTTTTGTAACGATTTTGGAGGTTACCAAATGAGCCCCGCAACAGACGATAAGAACACCATTTTCGGCTCTAAAATTCAAGAGTTGTCAACTCATCTTCGCACAAAAGTGCTTGATCCTGCTGAGCAAGAGAAGCGTGATATCATTGAAGCAGCTAAAGCAACAGCAGCGGATATTGTGAAAAAAGCAGAAAATGAAGCGATAACAATTCTTAAAAATGCTCAAAACAAGGCAAAAGAGAGTGAAAATAATTTGCAGTCTAATTTGCGTGTTGCTTCTCATAAAGCGATTGATACCTTGAAGATTGCACTTGAAAAAGAGGTGCTGAACCAACTTGTTGCTCAGCCCGTAAAAGAGACGCTTTCAAATTCAACGCTTGTCATCGAAATGGTTAAAGAGGCGATTGCCCTGCTTGCGAAAGATGTCGCCGGCGAGCTTACCCTTTCAGAGACTGTTCTGAAACAAGCAAAAGATGAAGTTTCTGCACTTTTAAGCCATGGTTTGACACTTTCTAACGAGACTCTTCCCGCTGGATTTAAAATTGCAATGAAGGGGAGTGATCTCTCATATGATTTTACAGAGGAGACGGTGGTTGAACTTTTAGAAGGCTTTTTGCAGAAAGAGTTGCGAAAATATCTTTTTGCATAACCGGAGAGCATTAGATGAAGTTTAACTATTTCACCATTGCAGCATTGCCTGATTTGACATGGAACTCTCCGCTTCCGTGCACAACGCTAGAGCTGCTAGAAGAGTATAAGATACAGTTTGAGCCCCTGAAAGATGGTATTAGTGATATTCTTCTCTTAAATGATGTTAAGAATCTTGAACTTATTTTGCGTCAGCGGACTGAAACTATTCCAGAAGAGTATAAAAGTAATATGATGGACGGTCCAGTCGAGTACTACAAAGCTCGATTTGTTGAGCCGGAAGATTTAGAACACTTTATGGAAGACACCTTTCTTCATCGCCCAGCAGATACCTATCCAGAGTTTATGGGCAACTATTTTGAGAGATACAAGGAAGACAAAGAGCGATTTGGCCATATTGAAGAGCTTTATATTGCCTATTTTGAATATATGCAGAGTCGCGAAGATGGTTTTCTTCGTTATTATGGGCGTATCGCATCAGTTATGCGAACAGCGCTTTCAGCCGCAAGAATTCTTCATATGGGCAGAGATTTAGAGACTTATTTGAAAGGTGATTTCTATATTGTACAGACAATTTTAGAAAATAAAACGAGCAGTGATTTTGGGCTTCATAACATCTTTCCTGAGATTGGAGAGATGATGTCACTTCTAGATAAAGAGCCAAAAGAGCTTGAGCTTGATCTTGATAGAATTAGATTTGAATTGATGAAGCAAGTCGGACAAGAAACGCCGTTTGCAGATCACATTATCTACTCATATATTATCGGTCTTCAAGTAAGAAATCGTTGGAATACTCTCGATAAAGCGAGAGGCGAATTAATTTTAGATAACATTATAACAGGATAGGGAGCATCTCATGCAACACGCTGAGACTACAGGTATTATCGTTGCAGCACAAGGCAACTTGATGACTGTTCAATTTGATGGTATTGTGAGACAAAATGAAGTTGTTTTTGTTGCGTCACAAGGCAGAAAATTGAAAGGTGAAGTTATTGAAATCAGTGGAAATGAAGCGAAAGTACAGGTTTTTGAACCGACTCGCGGAGTGAAATTGGGTGACAAGGTTGAGTTTGACAAAGATTTGTTGACTGTTGAGCTTGGGCCAGGCCTCCTTACTGAGGTGTTTGACGGATTGCAGAACCCATTGGAAAAGATTGCAGCACAAGCGGGATATTTTTTGCCAATTGGACTCTATCTTCCACCGATAGATCGTGAAAACAAGTGGGATTTTACGCCGAGTGCCAAAGCTGGCGATATTGTTGAAAGGGCATACTTTCTTGGCTCTGTTCCTGAAGGTAAAATTGATCATAAGATTATGGTTCCATTTACATTTGTCGGCAAGGGAACAGTTGTTTCAGTTGCAGAGAAAGGGAGCTACACTGTTGATAATGTTATTGCTACAATCAAAGATGAAGAGGGCAAAGTTCACGATGTAACAATGATTCAACACTGGCCTGCAAAATTTCCTCTCCGTTTTGGACAGAGAAAGTTGCCAACAGAGCAGTTAGTAACCGCATGCCGTATTATTGATGGTCCATTTGCTGTTGCAAAAGGTGGTACATTTGCCACTCCTGGTCCTTTTGGTGCTGGTAAAACAGTGCTTCAACACCAGATTTCAAAATATGCAGATATTGAAGTTGTTATCGTTGTCGCCTGTGGCGAGAGAGCAGGTGAAGTTGTTGAAATTCTTAAAGAGTTCCCAGAGCTTGATGATCCAAAAGGTGGCAAGTTGATGGATAGAACAAGTATTATTTGTAATACTTCGTCGATGCCTGTTGCCGCTCGTGAAAGTTCGGTATATGTTGGTGTTACCCTTGCTGAATATTACCGTCAAATGGGTGTTGATACATTGATGCTTGCCGACTCAACAAGTCGTTGGGCACAGGCACTCAGAGAGATGAGTGGAAGACTTGAAGAGATTCCAGGAGAGGAGGCATTTCCCGCCTATCTCGCATCAAGAATCGCTGAATTATATGAAAGAGCAGGTGTTCTTGAGCTTGCAGATGGCAGCCAAGGATCTTTGACTATTGGTGGCGCTGTCAGTCCTGCTGGCGGAAACTTTGAAGAGCCAGTTACTTTGAATACACTCTCTGTTGTTGGTTGTTTTCTTGGCCTTAGTCGCGCTCGCTCTGATGCTCGTCGCTTTCCTGCAATTGATCCATTGATTAGTTGGTCAAAATATAGCGACCGTTTTTATGAAAATGGTGATGACATAATCAAATGGCGCATCGATCAAATTAAAATTGCACAAAAATTTATCACCGAAAGTGATGAAATAGGTAAGAAAATGTCTGTTGTTGGTGAAGAAGGTATAAGTATGATTGATATGGTTACCTATCTGAAAGGTGAATTTTATGATGCCTGTTTCCTCCAGCAAAATGCCTTTGATACGGTAGATAGTGCGACAATGATGGATCGCCAAAATGAGCAATTAACACTGGTTATGAATATACTGAATAAAAAGTTTTCTTTTGCAGATCGTGATATTGCAAGAAGCTATTTCCTTGATCTCACTGATAAATTTATTCAGTGGCACTATACGCCACACAAGACTGATCTCTATAACGAGAAGAAGAGCGAAATCAAAAACCTCATTGAGGGTGCGTAAGATGGTGAAAACATATAATCGTATTGAGCTTATTAAAGGAAGTATTGCACAGGTAAAAGCTGAAGGCGTTGCCCTTGGCGAACTAGCAATGATAAAAACAAGAGATGGAAGAACAACACTTGGTGAAGTTATCAGTTTTAACCACGACAAGGTTAATCTTCAGGTATATGCGGGAACTCGTGGTCTCTCAACAGGTGATCAAGTTCGGTTTTTAAATAAATCGATGGAGGTTAGCTACGGAGAGTCAATGCTTGGCCGTGTTTTTAACGGCTCTGGTGTACCAATTGATAACGGGCCAGAGTTGATGGAAGAGAGTGTTGAGATTGGTGGTCCTTCGTTTAACCCGGTCAAAAGAATTATCCCCAAACGGTTTGTTAAAACGAACATCCCAATGATTGATATGTTTAATTCTTTGGTTATTAGTCAAAAGATTCCTATCTTTAGTATTCCTGGAGAGCCATACAATGAGTTGCTCGCAAGAATTGCCTCTCAGACTGATGCTGATATCGTTATTTTAGGCGGTATGGGGCTGAAGTTTGATGATTACCAATTCTTTCTGAATTACTTTTCAAAAACAGGGGCAATGGAAAAGACAACAATGTTTGTCCATCTCGCATCTGATCCAACTGTTGAGTGTATTTTGGTTCCAGATATGGCACTTGCAGCCGCAGAAAAGTTTGCGATTAAAGATAAAAATGTTCTTGTTCTTTTAACAGATATGACGGCATTTTCTGACTCATTGAAAGAGATTTCAATTTCGATGGAGATGGTGCCAAGTAACCGTGGATACCCTGGCTCACTCTACTCTGATTTGGCTTCTCGTTATGAAAAGGCTGTGGATATTGATGGCAGTGGTTCAATTACCATTATTGCTGTTACAACAATGCCTGGTGATGATGTTACTCATCCTGTTCCTGATAACACTGGTTATATTACAGAAGGTCAGTTCTATCTTCACAACGGTGTGATTGATCCATTTGGCTCACTCTCTCGTTTGAAACAGCAGGTTATGGGCAAAGTAACAAGAGAAGATCACGGTGATCTTGCAAACTCTATGATTCGTCTCTATGCCGATGCAAAAAAGGCTCGAGATAGAGAGTCAATGGGTTTCCGTCTCAGTGGTTGGGATCAAAAACTGCTTACTTTTGCAGATATGTTTGAAGATAAGATGATGAGCCTTGATGTAAATATGGATATTGATGATCAACTTAATTTAGGGTGGGAGATTTTGGCCGCCAGTTTCAGTCCAAACGAAGTTGGCTTGAAGCAACAGTATGTAAATCAATATGGCAAGTGGAAGACAGACAACAATGGCTGAAATAAAACTAAATAAAACCGAGCTCAAAGACCAGAAGAATCTTCTGGCGCAGCTTTCAAAGTATCTGCCAACACTGCAACTCAAAAAGCAGCAGTTGCAGGGAGAGGTAGAGAAAGTTCGCGGAGAGTATGCAGCGGTAGAAAAAGAGATGGCAGAACGCCGAGCATCGATGTCGACATGGTCGGAACTTTTGTCACAAAAACTGACGATAAATCTTTATCAACTGGTACAAATCGACAATGTCTCTCGGAGATCTGAGAATATTGCAGGTGTTGAAGTACCATTTTTTGATGATATTTCATTTGTTGAAGTGATTTATTCAACCTATATTAAGCCTGTCTGGCTGGATCGTGCAATGAGAGAGTTGCGGGTTCTTGTCGGTTTGCGTGAAAAGAAAAAAATAACGCAAGAGAGAGTTGATGTATTAGGAGAAGAGCTTCGTCAGACATCTATCAAGGTAAATTTGTTTGAGAAACGGATGATTCCTCAGACAAAGGAGCACATTCGCCGCATCAAGATTTTTCTTGGAGATCAAGAAATTGCCGCTATCTGTAATGCGAAAATAGCCAAAGATAAGCTCAAAAAGAAGGCTGCACTCGCACTGGAGGTAACTGATGATTGAAAAAATGAAAAAATTGCTCATTGTTGGTCCTGTTGAATATCGTGAAGCAGCGTTAGAGCAACTTCAATCAGTTGGCACAATGCAGGTTGATACCTATCACGCTGATGATGTTGAACACTTCGGTCAAGGATATAACGGCGCTGTTGCAACTCGTGCATTGAGTACCTATAAATCGATGGTCAAGTACTATGCAAAAGCACAAAAAGAGGGCTTTGACTTTCCACACTGCGGCGAGCCTGTAGAACAACTTTCCGAAGAGTTTCCTCATCTTGAATCTGATTTTAAAGAGTTAAAAGATAGTAATACTCGGTTGCGAAACAAGTGGGATTTTCTTGAGCCGTGGGGACGATTTGATAGAGAGCAGTTTGAAGCAGTCGCTAAGAGCAGTGGACTTGTTTTTCAACTGTGGGAAGCTCCTCACAAGACAGCTCATCTGCTTGAAATTCCCGAAGAGGTAATCAGCAGGATTGATATAACACAAGATGTGAAGCGACTCTACTTTATCACTGTTTCAGAAAAACCTATTGCTGTTGAACGCGCTCTTGCTGTTGAATATGATATGAGTCTCAACGAAATTGAACAGACAATCAAAGATAATGAAAAGAGACAACGAGAGATTCTAGAAAAATTATACCGTGCATCTGCAAAGTCTGAAGAGATGTTAAAATTCCATCTGAGTGAGATGAATAAGGTGAATTTTGGTGCTGTAGCCGCTGGCTCTGTTCTTGCACTTGATGGCTCTCTATTTGCGTTGCTTGCATGGTGTCCTCAGAAAGATTATAACGCATCACAAGAGGTGCTGGCCGAACTTCCTGTCGATTCAATTGAGCTTGAGATAGAAGAGAGCGATAAAGTTCCAACAAAAATAAAGAACAAAGCTCCCGTAAATTTGGGCGATGATTTGGTCAAGATTTATGATCCACCATCATATAGAGATTGGGATCCAAGTGCCTGGGTTTTGTTTGCCTTCACCATCTTTTTTGCAATGATTATGGCTGATGGTGGATATGGAATTATACTGGTTCTTTTGATGGTCTATTTGAAAATCAAAGTGAAAAATCCTGCACCTTCACTCAGTCGATTTTTTAATCTGACGATTTTGCTTGGAAGTGCGACCTTTATCTATGGTATTGCGACAGGTGGCTTTTTTGGACTCAATTTAGATAGCCCATCTTTTGCACTGATGGCACCAGTTACAAACTTTTTTAAAATGTTTCGAGTGATTGATTCAACAAGCTCGGACAATATGTCAAAGATGATGCAATTGTCCCTGATTATTGGCATTATTCATATTGATATTTCGCTTTTATTGAAAATGTTTCGCTCGATAAAAGATGATCACGATTTTATTACTCCACTCATAAATATCGCGTGGATTTCTGGAATTT
>JAGLDR010000109.1 GCA_023145475.1 bacterium | reverse complement strand
CATACAAAACTCCAAAAAAATCATACCATCATATCAGAAGAGTTATGGTAAAACGATTTTCTTCCTCTTTTTTTTGAGTTTTTCTGAGAAAGTGGTAAGATAGTTGTGGGATAGTTCCCGTTAAGTAAATATTTTTTACTAATTTGTCCGCAAGGAGGGCACCATGTTAGAACTACAAGAAAAACTCGAACTGCTACAGAAGAAGTTGAACGGCGCAATGCTTGCCGCTGATGGATGGGATCCGGCATCACTGATGACTGTAATTCCTGGTATTGAATCAAAACCAGATGCAGCAGCATTTTTTGGTGGCGGCTTTAATGCACTTAAACAAAGTTGGGAAGATGCTCATTTTCCTGGTTCACCACACCAGCAAATTATTGAAACAGCTGATTTTTTGGTTGTTATTCGTGATTATTCTGATGACATTCATATTGGAATGATGATTGATAAAAGCAAAGCACCTATCGGCCTTGTGTTTGCCCATCTTAACTCAGTGTTTGGATAAGCTAGTCAGCTTGGACCTCAATTAATGAGACCCACTTCATAAAGGTCTGCTGTTTTACGACATGCAGGCCATACTCTTTAAAAATAGCATTCCAATCACGAATGATAAAATCATAGGAGTGAGGACATTCAACTTTTGTGAAAAGAAATTTACGCACCGATGAAACACTCTCTTTGGGTGCTGGAGTGTAGTCAAGAATAAAAAACGAACCACCCTTTTTAAGAAGTTTTTGCACATTAGAAAGAACTGCAAGTCGATATTCATGGGGAAGTCCATGTAGAACAAACGACATCAAAATCTTATCATAAATCTTTTCGCCTGCAATATCTTCATCAACGCGCTGGGTTCGCAGTGAAATGTTAGGAATACCTTCACTGTTTTTACGAAATGATGCTATCATCTCTTCGCCAATCTCATATCCAACCACCGAGCCTTTGTCAGAGAGATATGAGTGCATTAGAAGTGCATTTCTTCCACTTCCTGCACCAAAATCTGCAATCACATCATCTGGCTGTATCAACATCTTGTTGATCGCTTTTTTAAGAAAAAATGGGTAAGTCCCCAAAGAGATAGCATTCATAAAAAAATCGTAGTGTCTCGCCTCTACTCCACGAACTTCAACCTTAGAATCAGGATAAAACTTATCACTCATTTCACATACTCCTATTTGCAGACAAATGTTGGATATATAAATGTATCTTTTTTCGCAATAAACATTAAAACCGTCCCCTCTTTGAGAGGATTTCCTTTTGCACCAGAAAAAAGCTTTGCCCCCGCAGCCACTTGAGCACCCGCTTTTACAAAAACCTTATCAACATAGGCAAAAGAGATAAAAAATCGACCACTATCAAGGGTCAGCATCTTTGTCCCATTCTGCTCAACTACAGAGTCAACAACAGTAGATAGAGGAAGAGATATCTCATCCGTTTTATCAATAAAAACACCACGATACGGATTCCAGCCCCTGACTTTTGAGCAAGAAAAAAGTCCATTAAGCTCTGGAATTTTCACACGAAATTGTTTTTTCTTCTTCCCAGCGCTTACAAAACCTTTTTTCAAATCTGCCACTCTTTTTGTCAATGTTGCCTTCTCTGCTTCAATCTCTTGTAACTGCTCTTCTGTATTTGCAATATCATGTGAAATATCTTGTTGGTATTTCTTAAAATAGATGGTACTCATCCCATAACCAATTGAACAGTACGATTGAAACGGGGGACACTGTTTTTTTAGCCAGACACCGCTTTTAGTCAAAACACGCAACTTCATCATCTGCATTTTGAGATTGAGAATACGCAAAAGAATGGCATGCTCCTCTTCTGAAACAACTTTCAAGCGATATGAAACATCCTTTTTCTCATTTTCTAACCGCTCTTGCAAAATCTCAGCCCCACTTTTTTTTGCCGCTTCAAGAGAGAAAAAAGAGAGCAAAATAAGAAAGAGGATTACTCTTTTATTGAATTTGTTCATATACAAAAAGTAGCTCTCCCATCATACGAACATTGTGAAAATCGCTAGCATACGGTGGTTGCCATGCAGTAAAATCATCACCCGTTGCCTTTTTACCAGTATGCCGATTAATTCGGTAGAAGAAAGCTTTCCACTTATCACCATCTTGCGGTGGTGTGTGTGCCGCGTCTTTTATTGACTCCCACGGAATGGCAATTTCAACACTCCATCCCTTATCACTATCTTTTGAATTATTCAGAGTTCCATTGAGTGATACCGCATATTTTATCTTGCTGTCCCATGCATCATTTCTCCCTTTTCTGCGCGAAGTGAAGCTTGAATCAAACTTTATACCTGCTGCACTTACCTGCATTTCATAGTAATTCTTTCCATCACCATTGGCATCAATAAATATCTCAACAACATCATCGGTATCGTACAGTGGAGCGTCATCTTTTGTCTGAATAGCGTGAATATCACTATCAACAACATCAAATCCAACATAGAGATTATATTTGTCCATTACTGCCATAACTTTTGTCTGAACTGGCGCCATTTTATCGCCACGCGAACGCCAAAATGGCGTACCAACAGAGGCATTTTCCCAAAAACTCTCGTCCAGCTTTCCATCAATCTTAACGCTTTCCATCGCAATTGCGTAGATGCTCATCTTCTTTTTTTGAAGTGTGGAATCGTCTGTTTTTATCGTTCCAGCAACAAGTCGGCTTGATCCATCATCAAACTTCTTCTGTGGTTTTGTCCGTTTACTTCCGTTGAAAAAACCCGTTTTAACCACGAATTTATTTGCATCAAATATCACTGGATACTCTTTTATTTTCGCAACATCTTTTATGATTTTATTGAGTGCAATCTTTTTTATCTTTCCATTGAGAAAAGCGTGATCAT
Source organism: bacterium (assembly GCA_023145475.1). Classification (GTDB taxonomy): domain Bacteria; phylum UBP6; class UBA1177; order UBA1177; family JAGLDR01; genus JAGLDR01. The sequence goes on along the minus strand of JAGLDR010000109.1, from coordinate 464 downwards.
ATCCAAAACGCTGCTCTCCATCTTCATCTTCAAAGTGGAAAAAAAGTTTCCACCCATCGGCAATTTGTTTTTTAAAACGCCAGAATGTTATCAGCTCAAAAGGCTCGCCATGACGCGGTTTTAACGGTTTTGTGTAAAAGGCCAACAGCTCCATATCCCCATTGTTTAGTGGAGCATTCACCTTCACTGCGTACGGTGGAATATCTTTCTGTGTCACAACGCCTTCGTGAGAACCACAACTAATCAAAATTGTTGCGATGGTTAACAGAAGGAAAAAGAATCTAACTCTTTTCATTGGTTTTCTCCAGTTGATTCAAAACTCAAAATTCGTCGATCGGAGGTATCAAACCGACGCACAAATAGTGCATCGGAATGACACCGTCCTAAGAAATGTGGCGACCTGATACATTTCGTTATTACAATTTAATCAAATTAAAGTTGAGTGGTGTTGTCGTATCAGCGGT
>JAGLDR010000108.1 GCA_023145475.1 bacterium | reverse complement strand
CATCAGAGATTTCGTTATCATGCTCAATATTATCTATATCTATAATATCTGCATCACATAATAAATCGCCATCTACATCCGTATCTGATTGGTTTTGACTACACGAGAAAGAGAGAAGCAAAACAACGGATAGGAGTGTTTTTAACAATGTATTACAATATCTTGCTGAGATTGTCATATACCCTCTCACAATAATAAAAATCCAAAGTCACGAAAATAATTTTACTCTTTTTACTGTTTATTGCAAGCTCTTTTTTGCCTGCCATTTTAATTTATATGTCTAGCGTTTTGTACATAAATGCTTAAAACAGGCGGGGTGTTTTGTACATAAATGCTTAAAACAGACGGGGTGTTTTGTTCGAAAGCAACGAAAGCTGTTGACTTTCATCTTGAAAAGCATAGCATTATATAAAGAAATCTTTAGGGAGAACAGCTATGCAGCGTCTTATCATGAAACAACTTCTTGAATGGAATGCCAGAAGCTGTGAAAATATGGCTAGCTAATAGAGATTTCAAACAAGTAAGAGCAATTCACAACAACATCCTCAACACATACAGACAAGATTTTATGAAATATGCAAAGAAACAGCAGATTCAACATGTTGCAAAAGTTTTTTCTGCAATTCCTCGAATGTTAGGACAAAAATTTATCTACAGTCATATTGACGACAGCTTAAAAAGTCGTGAAATAAAACCTGCTCTTGAACTGCTCGAGATGGCACAAATTATCTATCGAATAAGACACTCTTCATCAAATGGTGTTCCTCTAGAGGCCGAGTGTAATCACTCACTCTTTAAAGCGATATTTTTAGACATTGGACTGGCTCAAGCTCTTCTCGGACTTGATGACGGAGCGTGGATTGTTGATACTGCGGCAAATATCACCAATAGAGGAGGAATTGTTGAGGCATTCGTTGGTCAGGAAATCCTTGCCTACAGCTCACCTCACTCTCCTAAGAATCTTTTTTATTGGGTGCGAGAGAAACGAAATGCACAGGCGGAGTTAGATTATGTTGTGTCGAAAGGAGCTGAAGTGATTCCTCTTGAAGTGAAAAGTGGAAAAACAGGAACTTTGAAAAGTTTACAGCAGTTTTTGAAAGAGAAAAGATCAGAAAAAGGAGTGCACATTTCACCACGCAATTTTGGAAAAGAGGGAGATATCATCGAACTACCTCTCTTCGCTATATGGAAAATTTGGGATGATGTTGAACAATCCAAAGAGTAAATAGGACATCAAACTCTTTTTTCACTTGCCATTTACAACCAGTATCAATATAATGGGGCAGACAGACAAGCGGAGGTCGCTATGAAAAAGTTAGTCACACTACTTATGGTTGTTCTTTTTGGAAACCTGCTTTTTGCAGGTAGTGCCACCATCATCTTTTTGAACGGCAAAAAAGTGAAGGGGAAAATTGTCAAAGTCGAAGCTGGCGAAGTGGGTGCAGAATACAAAGGTACTGCGTACGCACTGACGGTTGCGGAAGGAACGGCAGAGTTGAGAATTCCTCTTGAAGAGATAAAAGTCGTTCAACTAAAATCACAAGCTGATGTCTCTTGTTTTGAAGATGGGACAATGACTCCGATACGAAAGTTCTGTACTGCTCGCTCGACATACAACGCAACTTTGCAGCAGAAAAAAGGAAAAAAAGGGAAGAGAATCGCAGAAGTTGTTGATGAGCGGATGTTTTATTTCTATTTTGAAGGCAAAAAAGAGCCCGTTCAGGTGATATTTGCAAAGATAAAGGTGAGCAACGCAGGAAAAGAAGGTTCAGTAGGATATCCCGACCTTGAGCAAAAAGTTTTAAAGATGCAAAAGGCGGGTGTTAAAAAAATAATATTTTCTAAGTAGATTAAGGAGAAGAAAATGAAAGAAGTTACAAACAAGAATTTTTCAGAAGTTGTTGAGAATTTTAACGGTATTACTGTTGTTGATTTTTGGGCACCCTGGTGTGGACCATGTCGCATGATAACCCCGATTTTAGAAGGACTTGATGGCGATTATAAAGAGAACAGTGCAATTCAGTTTGTAAAATTGAATACCGATGAGAGTCCTGAACTCTCAGCAAAGTTTGGTATTCGTGGCATTCCAACCGTCAAAGTGTTCAAAGCGGGCAAAGAAGTTGACCAACAAATTGGTCTTGTTCCTGCCGATGTTCTTAAAGATATGATCGGAAAACATCTGTAGATAATTCGTTGAACGGAAGTGTCAAACCGACGCACGAATAGTGCATCGGAATGACACTGTCCGTTTGTATCCCCCTCAGTCCCCCTTATTAAGGGGGAAGCCGAAGGCAGGGGGATTAGGCATCGAAGTGCCCCCTTATTTTTAAAAACGAAAGCAATTTACATTTTTATTATTTGTTGATACACTGCGTCAGAATTCTTTTTCATTGAGCGGAGGCGTCTACGATGCGCAGACTTATTGTTCTCTTTTTGGCACTACTTTTTATTTTTAATCTGTCAGCAAAAAAAGGCGATTCAACAACGGCAATTCCCGATGTTTTAAAGCCATGGCAAGAGTGGGTAATGTATGGTTTTGAGCCACAACTCTGTCCATCATCGTTTGATGATCTCAACGCAACGAAGTGTTCGTGGAGCTCGCCACTTGAGCTGAAAATCACCAACTCGCGGGCGCAATTCTCGCAATCGTGGACGCTCTACGCCGACTCATGGATTACGCTGCCGGGAAGTGTTGAACAGTGGCCAAAGCAGGTACTCTCTTCTGGAAAACCTCTGCTGATAACAAAAAAGAGTGAGCTTCCCGCAATCTTTCTAAAAAAGGGTGTTCATCACATAAAAGGGGTCATCGAATGGGAGAGCAGGCCTGAATCGTTGCTGATTCCTACGATTACGCCATTTATATCTCTCACTGTCGATGGAAAAAAGGTTGAAAGCGTCAACAGAGATAAAGCAGGAATGCTCTGGTTCACCACAAAAACAAAGGTGGTGGAGTCAACTGACGAGGTGAAGATTTCGGTCTTTAGAAATGTTGTTGATGAGATTCCTCTTATTATAGCATCGGAGATTCACCTCTCTGTTTCAGGAAAAGAGCGGGAGATTACCATCGGGCGATTTCTACCTGAAAATAGCGTTGCTATGAAGTTGAATAGTGCACTTCCTGCAAAAATTGAAAAGGATGGAAATATAAAAATTCGCATCAAAGCGGGAAAGTGGAAAATCAGACTTCTCTCTCGGCAAAATAGCTTTGTGAACAGCTTCAACATGAAGAAAAACACAAAAAACTGGCCAAACCAAGAGGTGTGGGTTTTTAGTGCAAACAGCTCACTGCGCGACGCATCAGTCACCGGTGTTGTCTCTATTGATACCTCTCAAACAAACATTCCGCAGGAGTGGAAATCTCTTCCCGCTTTTCTTGTCACAGAGAAGGTTTCTTTCACCATAAAAGAGGAGATGCGAGGAGATTCACACCCCGCGCCAGATCAGATTGGTATATCGCGAACTTTCTGGCTTGATTTTGATGGACAAGGCTTCACCGTTAAAGACAGTGTCGCTGGAATTCTGAATAAAAACAGACGATTAGAAATGTCCGATGGATATAAGATGGGAAGTGTATCAGTGGCAGGAAGACCACAACTTATCACCAAAATCGGCGACAAAAATGAGGCGATTGAACTTCGGCAAGGGCGTTTAGATTTGCATGCGCTCGGCAGATATACCACAGTCAGTGGCGATATTCCTGCAACTGGATGGTCAACCGATGTGACCGATCTTTCGGCTGTTGTTAACCTTCCTCCGGGGTGGTCTGTGCTCTACGCTACTGGCGTTGATACCATCACAAATTCGTGGGTTGAAAAGTGGACCGTCTGGGATATGTTCCTTCTCTTTATTATTGCGGTTCTTGTCAGCAAACTTATGACAAAAGGGTGGGGGATTGTCGCCTTTTTGACCATTCTTATCACTTATCACGACTCTTCTGCGCCACTGGTTTCATGGTTTGTTGTTGCTGCCCTCCTCGGTCTACTCAAAATTATTCCTGAGGATAAATTTGAAGGATTTCGCCGCTTCACAACAAAAATCATCTATCTTTCACTCGCTG
>JAGLDR010000107.1 GCA_023145475.1 bacterium | reverse complement strand
TGCTTTTACCGTTTTAACGGGAAGAGGTCCCCTTGAATGTTCTTTTCCTGAAAGTGATTTGAATGTTGTTCAGGCAGATCTTGGTGCGGTTCGAGAGAATTCGTTTCAGACGGCGGCACTGCACTATAAAACAGAGATGTTTGATGCAACGACAGTTGATATGGGCAATCCCCACCTTGTAATTATTCCTCGACAGACAATTTCAGAAACAACTGCGTGCGAAATTGCTCAAAATATTGACTATCCCGAGCTCTATAAAGATGAGGTGAATGTTGAAGTCGTCTATTTTGTTGATAGAGCGACTCATAAAGCGAAGACCGTCGTCTATGAGCGGGGCGTGGGGTTTACTCTTGGGTGTGGAACAGGTGCTGCTGCAATCTATTCCGTGCTTTCAGGCGATGATGATGCGAGCTGGCAGATAACATTCCCTGGTGGCAGAGTGTATCTCTCTAAAGGTGCCGCAAGTTCTATTGTGTTGCGAGGTTCCGTTGTGTTTGTCTACTATGGAGAGTTGGATGGGTGATTATGCAAAAGAGGGCTTTGCTCCTCAGATTATTGAATTTAAACATAAAGTAGACAGCAATCATTCTGCATTAACGGCACTTTTTCGGCGTAAAAAAATTGGTCTATTTTATGCCATTTTTACAGACTTAGAAAAAGATTTGGAGATGGGGATAAATGTTCAGTCCTATGTGCGAGCGGTCTATGATACACTATTGGACGGTCGGAGATATCTCGATGTTGCCTCAGTTTACACACGACTGCACGATGAGAAGAAGGGGAACAAACGCCTTGCAGCCTTTTTTAAAGCGGTTGTTCTTGAAAACTTAAACAGCCTTTTTATCCACGCTTTGACCTACCAATCATCAGAATTAGATATGATGTTTGTCGATTTGCTTGATGGTAATCGTGACTACTTTTTTCGTTTGGTGAGCTCCGTTTTTAAAGATTATAAGCTTTTTAATGCCCAGATTTCTGATAATATGTGGATGATATTTATTGATATTGCGGATGCCGATTTGGCATCATTTATTATGCATGCTGACACTCATTTCCTTGCCTTTTATCTGAGCAATATTCCCCGACTCTCTTTTGTGCCTGAAAAACATATTTCACATCTTTCGACTTTTTTGCTCTCAATGTCAACTGCCGTTAAAATGATAAAAAAGGTGCTTGCTGCAATGGTGATTACTCCATCGATTGATATTTTGTTGATTATGTCACTGATGCCGAGAGAGAGAGAGCGCTGGCGTGCGTTGATGTTCTTGAAAAAAGCGATTAAAGAGAAGCAAGACGATATATTGATGTATACCGATGATATTAACTATTTTGTTTTGCAGGCGATGGATAGCGCACTCTATAACTTTAATGCTATTCCAGGTCAGCAGAAGACGCTTTTTGCTGATATAATCCTCTTGCTTGATTCACTCTCCTTTCTTCCTCGGATTTTGACAATCGTGAAAGATACGAAAAACCGAGATGATCCAAAAGCATTTGAAACGAGAAAGATTTTTGCCTCGCTTTTTGCGCACCTTTTTCTTGCTCATAAAGATGATAAAAAGATGAAAAAAGATATTGTAGAGCTCCTTCGAGGGAAACATATCGATCCAGAGATTAAACGAATTATTAATAAGGTTATTAAAGAGGATGGCTACTCTGATTTGTAGAGAAGAGATGAAGCAATAGCGTTTTTATACCTCTTTTCCTCGCTAGAAAGAAAGATATCAATCTCTCTATATGACGCTCCTCGTGTGAATAACTCAATAAGCGTTTCGTGCCCAAGAAGAAGCTCAATAGCTGGGATATCATCAATAAATTCGTATGGTTTTGTTCGCAGAAATGTTCCGCTTTTCATCATGCTTCGCATCGCTATTAAAAGTGCGATAAAGGCACGCAGTGGGCGTAGTTTTGCTCTGTTAGTGACCGTAAGATAGAGTCCACCACAGACCGTGTTCGTATGCTTTTGAAAAGCTGGACGAAACTGCATAGGAAGAAATTGTAATCCAGGTATTTCAAGTTTTGAAAGTGTGTCTGCAAGGATAAACTCATCAAATTCGGGCGCGCCAATAAGATGAAATGGCTGCGTTGTTCCTCGTCCTTCAGAGAGCGTTGTTCCCTCAACAAGGCATCCACCGGGATAGAGCACCGCAGTGTCAATAGTTGGCATATTTGGAGATGTTGGAATCCACGGATAATCATACTCATCAAGATAGCTTTCTCTCTCCCAGCCAATCAACTTTTCGACAGCGATTGGAAAGGTGAATCCCTCTTTTTTATAATAGTATGTTGCCACCTCCGCTGAGGTCATTCCATGTCTTTGCAGCGTGTCGGCAATGCCAACAAAACTGCGATATTTTGGCTGTAACCGAGCTCCTTCAACAAACCCACCAATGGGGTTTGGTCGATCAAGAATGATAAGTTCTTTCTGCTTTTTTTCTAAAAAGGGCATCATCATCATTAGACTAGAAAGATAGGTGTAATAGCGACTTCCGATATCTTGCACATCATAGATGAGAGTGTCAAATTGTGAGAGGGTATCGGCAGGTGGTTCTAATGTGTTGACACTCGTTCCGTAGAGTGAGATGATAGGAATATTGAAAAGAGAGGGGATTTCATCGACTGCCTCCATATCTTGAGCAACAGGAAAAAAACCATGCTCAAGCGAGTATATCAACGCAGGTTTCACCCCTGATTCAATTGCTTTTGTGATGATACTTTTTCCTGATTGATCAATGGTTGTATGGTTAACCATTAAGGCAACCTTACTCTTTTTCAATGGGTCAAAGGAGAATGAGTCAATCCCACAGAGAAGTGGTTTTTTAGTCATCTGTCTTCTCAACAGGGTCAGCTGCTCGTCCGAGTGCGGCGTGATTTTCTTTCCACATAAAAAGTGTGGCAATCAGAAGATAGCCAACACCGACAATATAGAGAATAAAGGGGAGTTCTCGTATCAAGATAAGTATGCCAACAGCACCGATAGCTACTGTCTGGAAAATGTTTGCTATCGCAGATTTGCGAGGTTGTAGTTTTGAGTATTTGAAGGGAAGTACCATCAAAATTCCATGAATAAAAAGCATGCTAGTAATGATTCGTGGTGAAAGTAAGAAGGGAAGGTCATATTCGAGTGCTGTAACAAACCACGAGGCGATTAGTGCGCCGGACTGAGTTGATGTAAGCCCAGAGAAATAATCATGATTATCGGCGTCAGCTGCGTTATATTTTGAAAGACGCATTGCCGCAAGAAGGACATAGAATGCGATGCCAGCATTGAGATAAAAAGGCTCGATTGTGTACCCAAGAGGATTTTTGGTAAAGTAGGTAAAGACAAGAATAGCGGGCGCAAATCCAAAGGATACGAAGTCACTAAAGCTGTCAAATTCAATGCCAAACATACTGCTTGCTTTAAAGAGACGAGCCATTGTTCCATCTAACTTATCCATAATCATTGAGAGCATAATAAGCCACCCTGCTGTTATGAAATCGCCATTCATTGACAGATAGATAGAGCCAAAACCAATAAGCATATTGAGGCTCGTGAATGTATTGGGGATAATGTATTTTGGATGTTGCATCTTTCTCTCTCCACTTCAAAAGTTCGTGCAATGGTACTACAATATGAGACAAAATCAAGATGTTGCCGTGTGTAAAGTTTATGTGGTGAATCAGGTCGACTTCTTAACCGTCCATAGATGGGACATTGAGGTGAAATAAAAACTTGACTCTCTGTTTCACCTGTATACAATCTCCCCCGCAAGAAGTGTCAGGCTCGTTTGGAGGAGACTATGTACGCTATGATTAATGTTGTTGGCGACCAGTTAAAGGTTGTCGCTGGAGAAGTTATAACTGTTAACAATCTTAACCGAGAGATTGGTGATTTGATTGAGAACAGTGAAGTTATGTTGATTGCTGATGCAGATGATGTCGTTGTTGGTACACCGTACATCGAAAATGCAAAAGTAAAGCTCGAAGTTATCGACAATTTTAAGGGCAAGAAAGTTATTGCTTTTAAGAAGCGTCGTAGAAAATCAAGTAAGGTGAAACGAGGATTTCGTCAGCACCTCACTTCATTGAAAGTTGTTGAGATAATCAAGTAGCAGGAGTGAATTATGGCACATAAAAAAAGTGGTGGAAGCGCGAAGAATGGTCGTGACAGTATTGGTCAACGACGCGGCGTAAAAAAGTTTGGTGGAGAGGCTGTTATAGCTGGGAATATTATTATTCGTCAGTTAGGTACAAAATGGCATCCCGGGAGAAATGTTGGTATGGGTAAGGATTATACTTTGTTTGCGCTGTGTGATGGCGTTATTGAGTATGAATCTTTTCGCAAGAATAGCACCAGCAAGACTCGTGTTCATGTCGTTCCCCTTCCTGCCGTTGAGGCATAATTAGCCCCAACTTCTCTTTTTTGTTTTGATAAGAGCAGCTTTGTGCTGCTCTTTTTTTTTGCTTGGAGGCAGTCCATGAAATTTATAGATCGCGCTGTTATTGTCATGAAAGGTGGGAATGGTGGTTCAGGAGCTGTAAGTTTTAGGCGAGAGAAATATGTGCCTCTTGGTGGGCCTGATGGTGGTGACGGTGGTCGCGGTGGCTCTATTGTTTTAGTCGGAAATGAGGGGATGAACACCCTCTATGATATTCGCTATCGACAGACGATTTCAGCAGAAAAGGGTGCACCCGGTGGTGGCCAAAAAAGATATGGAAAAAAAGGATACAATGAGATAGTGCATATTCCCGCCGGAACTTTTGTCTATGACGATGAGACAGGTGAGTTAATTGCAGATATTACAGAGCATGGTCAGGAAATTATTATTGCTGAAGGTGGCATTGGTGGCCGTGGTAATGCAAAATTTAAGACCTCAACAAATAAGGCACCGCACTATGCGCAAGATGGACTTCCCGGCACTATTCGCCGAATTCGTCTTGAGCTAAAACTGCTTGCAGATGTTGGTATCATCGGCTATCCCTCAGTTGGTAAATCTACCCTTATTGCTAAGATCAGCAACGCGCGGCCAAAAATTGCCGAATATCACTTTACAACGCTCGTGCCAAATCTTGGATTGGTTGAATCTCATGCATTTCCCCCATTTATTGTCGCTGATATTCCTGGTCTTATTGAAGGCGCCCATAAAGGTGAAGGGCTTGGTCATCGTTTTTTGCGGCATGTTGAAAGGAGTCGTATTCTTATTCACATGGTTGAGATTACCCCAAAACGAAATTCACCGGTAGAGGATATCGATTCAATCAACAGAGAGTTGGATCTTTTTAATAAAGATTTATCTCTTCGAGATCAGGTAATAGTGCTTAATAAAGTTGATACTCTGACAGAGAGTGACAAGGAGTTGCGAGAAGAGTTGCAAGAGCGTGTCGGCCACCTTCCCTTTTTTGAGATTAGTGCGGTAACTGGAGAGGGCGTAGATGCTTTGATTCACTTTGTTGCACATAAGGTGAAGAAGAGTCGCATTTCCAAAGAAGAGCGGAGTGATCAGCGCATTATTGATAGGTATACCTAAGCTTTTCTTGAGCTACAAAAACAGTCTCCATTGAAACATTATCTTTCGCTACAAAAAGCGGTCTACTTTATTGACAAAAGCTTGGTTTTTATGTATAGCATTACCTTGTTAGTTTGTATTCTGTTGGGAGGAGTTCTCAGATGCGTTTTTTTGTAGGTTATATCTTACTTTTTGTTTTCACTTGGATGTCCGTAGGACACGGCTCTGTTTTTTCAACACAGCTCTATGCCAGTGATGATTTAGAAGCTGATTTGGAAGCTGAGCTAGAAGCTGAATTAGATGATGAGGCGGAAGAAGAGGAAGAAGA
>JAGLDR010000106.1 GCA_023145475.1 bacterium | reverse complement strand
GAAGAAGAGGAAAGTCCTGCGGCAGAGGATGACGAGATGTCTAGTGATGATCCAGCATCAGAAGATGACGAGATGTCAGCGGGTGATGATGAGATGGATCTTGATGGTGACGCCTCATTTTCCGATGGTGACAAAAAGACAATCTCGTATATCTATCTTTTTCCCGATTCATATGCTTTGAAAAAGGCGAAGGGTGTTGTCCGTGAGACCGCGATTCATCTTGCTGATTCGTTGAACTATGACTATGTTGCTTTTGGGGCAAAGTTGTTTCAACCTGATACCTCTGCATCAAAGCGAGATTACGAGCGTGGTGTTAAGCGATTTGAAGAGGCGAAGGCACTCTACTCTGATTTGAATATGGAAGAGGCAATTCCAAAGTTTAAATCAGCCGAGCGCATTATTGCAAAGCATGTTGACAAGATGGCTGATCTCTCTGTTTTGAGTGAGATTCTTCTCTATCTCGGTGCAAGTTATAAGATTTTTGATGAGACAGATAAGGCAAGCCCCTATTTTCTTCGCTATATCAGTATGAATCCCAATAAAGAGCTTGAAGAACAAAACTTTGCGCCAGAGGTTGTAGAGTATTTTAATCAGATAAAAAATGATTTTCTTATGATGCCTAACGGTTCTATAAAGTTTACTACGACACCTCCAGGAGCTGAGGTTTTTCTTGATGGAAAGTTGGTTGGAATCGCACCATTGCGAGTCGATGGCGTAACAGCTGGCAGCCACTATTATCGTCTTCATATGGACGGTTATAGAGATCAAGGTGGTGATATCGCTGTTGAGGAGAGAGATTTGTCGCGTGTAAGTGAAGATTTGTCACTCTACACAGATGTATCTTTTCTTCCCGATGCAAAAGAGACAATGATTGATGAGTTTGGTAACCTTTTAATGTTGAAAAAAGGTGTTGAGATTGGTAAGGCTTTTGGTGTTAATAGAGTACTTGTCTCCTATATTGCAGTTGAAGCAGGTGAGGTGCAGGTAAAAAATCGTCTTTTCAATCCTACAAACCGCTCTTTTAAAGAGGTGAACACGACTTTTGCTCTTCCTGATGGCAACGATTTTACTAATGTTCCTGAGTTGCATACATCGTTAGATTCGCTTATCGGAGACGATTTGGGCTATACTCCATTAACATCAGTTCTTGATGCTTCGAGTACAGAAGCGTTGCTTGGTCTTGATGATGATGATGGGAAAGGTAAAAAGAAAAAGAAATCTAAGGCATGGATTATCTGGACAATAGTTGGTGTTGTCGCTGCAGGAACCGCAGTTGGCTTGGGTCTTGGACTTGGGTTAAAGTCGGATGGATCAGATGCTGGTGGTGCAAAATTAAAATTAACTTTTGGTATGTAAGAGGGTAAATGATGAAAAGTAGTGCTGATTTCTCTCGTTTCGATAGTCGCCTATTGGAACGCAAAATAAAAAGCGGTGAGATTTCACAAGAAGAGTATGATAAGTGGTTAGCAGAACTTCCTGACTCATCCGAATATCTTGAGATTGATGAAGATCACATCACAGCTGATGCTGCTGCTGACAACGAAGAGACTTCAGATGAAGAGACTTCAGATGATGAAACAGAGGCTGATGAGTAATCCTCATACGACAGATGTAGACAGTGAGGTTACGCCATTCGAACGGTTGACGCACTCCCTCTATTCAGCGTTTCTTTTTAATGTTGGTGAAATTACGATTAAGGGTGGCTCTCCTCGACTCGACTTGGATGCCGCACGAGATACGATTGCTCAACTAGAATCTCTTTTGCTTAAAACATATGGGAATTTGACAGAGCAAGAGAGTGCAGAATTGACAGCTTATATTGAAAAATCGTGGGATACTTTTAGAACGAAAGTTGCAGGAAATAAGAGCACATGACACTGAATGCTTTATCTACGGCACTTGTTGCGGCAGGTGATTTGATTCTTTCATTTGCAGATAAAAAGATTGAATTTTCTTATAAATCATCAGTAAAAGATATTGTAACTGAAGCAGATAAAGCAGCAGAGGCGTTGTTAATTGATGCCCTCACAAAAATAGATGATATCGCCATTCTGGCAGAGGAATCTCATGCTGATTATCTTATAGGCAATGATGCATGTTGGATTATTGATCCGCTTGACGGAACCACTAATTTTTATGCTGGCCTTGATATTTATGCCGTGAGCGTTGCACATTTTAATGGTAAAGTTGTTGATTATGCTGGATGTTATCTTCCCGTCAGCAAAGATATCTATCTTGCGACACGCGGGCAAGGTGCAACAAAGAATGGCAAGCAAATTAAGGTGAACAGTCAAAGCGATCCAGAGCAAGCAGTCGTTGCAACAGGCTTTGCAGATATTACACAAGATCACAATAAACACACACTTTCTGTCTTTAATGACCTGATTTTTAAGACGCGAGCGATTCGTCGATTAGGCTCTGCTGTTACCGATATTTTGTTTGTTGCAGATGGTACTTTTTCGTTCTTTTATGAGGCTGGTTTGGCTCCGTGGGATGTTGCAGCTGCAGCACTTATTGCCGAGGAAGCAGGAGCGACTGTCTCTGATTTTCGGGGCGGTTCGACTTTTATTACCGATAAGACGATTATTGTTTCTAATAGAGAATTATACGCTTTTATCAAAGATACCATAAACAGAAATTTTGAAACCTCAGGAGGTGAATGATGGTTGCATACACAGGGACACAACTTAGGAATGTCTGTATTGCAGGACATGGAACAAGTGGAAAAACTACGCTCGTTGAATCTATGATGCTTCACGCTGGAGCTATCAATAGACAGGGAGCCGTGGAAGATGGTAGCACTGTATCTGATTTTACAGAAGAAGAAAAAAACAGAGGGATTTCAGTCTCTTTGTCAGTAAACAGTGTCGATCATAAGAGTCATCTTTTGACTTTTTTAGATACTCCTGGATATTTTGATTTTGCTGGCGAAGTTGCAAGCGCTATCCCCTTTTGTGAGACGACGCTTTTGACAGTGAGAGGCTCAGCAGGTTTGGATGTTGGAACAGAAAATGCCTTTAGATTGGCAAAAAAACACAACCGTTCAGTAGCATTCTTTATTACAGAAATGGATAGAGAGTCTATCAATTTAGAAAAAATTATGGATGGGATTCAGAGAGATTTAGGCATTCAGCTTGCTCCAATTACCTATCCTGCAAAGACAGGACAAGATATAGCGACAATTATTGATGTATTGAGAAGAAAGAGAATCTCTTATGCAGACAATAAAATAACCGGTGAAATTGAGCTTGACGGTGAATATGCAGAAAAAGCGCAAGAGTGGAAAGAGAAGTTAATGGAAGCTATTGCTGAAAGTGATGAAGCATTAATGGAAAAATATTTTGAAGTTGGCGAATTGACTGATGATGAAATCAACAATGGTTTGAAGTCAGCTATGATTGCAGGAACTGTCTATCCCGTCTTTTTTGGTGCGCCAAATAAAGGAATTGGAACAGATGCAATACTTACTGCTGCGATAGATTTCTTTCCATCTCCTGCTGAACAACCTGCTGTTTTTGATGATGGTGAAAATGTCGTTGAGGCAGATGAATCTGCTGATATTCAAGGTGTTCTTATCAAGGTTAACTCTATTCCTCAGTTTGGAGAAGTCTATATTTGCAAGCTTCTTCAAGGAACAATGAACGAAGGTGATGATGTCTATAACGGTACCACAATGAACAATGAAAAGTTTGGTCAGATTTTTGCAATTAGAGGCAAGGATCGTGAGCAAATTTCGAGTGTTGTTGCTGGTCAGATTTTTGGTGCAGTAAAGTTGAAACATTCTAAAACAGGCGACAAGCTTGTGAAGGATAAAGCAGCGGACGCATTTCCTTACACCTATATTAAATGGCCAACACCAATTGTTCGTGGCGCATTTAGTGGTGAGTCAAAAGAGGATACCGATAAGGTTGCAACCTCGCTTAAAAAAGTACAAGTTGAAGATGCTTCTTATAAGTTCTTCTCAGATCCAGAGCTTCACCAACTTTTTGTTGATGGTCTCGGAGAGTTACATCTTGATGTTATTGCTAAAAAGATTAAGCATCAATATGGAATCTCTGTAAATATCACAGAACCGCGAGTGCCATATCGTGAAACAATTAAGGGGCGTGCAGAAGTTCGCTATCGTCATAAAAAACAGTCTGGTGGTTCAGGTGAATTTGGCGAAGTTAATATCGTCCTCGAGCCTTCAGAAGGTGAATTTGAATTTGTAAACTCCATCGTTGGTGGTGTTATATCTGGAAAATATATTCCAGCAGTTGAAAAGGGTATTCGTGAAGTTATGGTTGAAGGTGTTGTTGCTGGTTGTCGTTTTATCAACTGTCGCGTAACACTTAATGATGGAAAAGAGCACCCTGTTGATAGTAAAGAAGTTGCCTTCAAAAAAGCGGCAGCACAGGCATTTAAAGAGGCTGTGAAACAGGCAATACCAACATTGCTTGAGCCTATTTATGATGTTTCTATCAAAGTTCCTGAGGAGTATGCAGGCTCTGTTATGGGCGACATCTCTAGTCGTCGTGGAAAACCTCTTGGAATGGATTCTGAAGGTAAATATACTATTGTTAAAGCAAAAGTTCCATTGAAAGAGCTTCATGGATATAGTACGCAACTTCGCTCTATGACTAATGGTCGTGGAACATACGGTATGGAGTTTTCTCACTACGAACAAGTCGCTGGAGATATTCAGAAGAAGATTATAGAAGAGTACGAACGCTCAAAAGAGCAGTAGTCGAGGCGTGAATATTCGTCGCGGATTGTCATTCACAACGGCAACATGGTTTGGTTCGGGACTGAGTCCCTTTGCTCCTGGAACAGCAGGAAGCCTTGCTGCGTTGCCGTTTATTCTTGTGATTGCTCAATTTGGGCAGATTGCCCTCCTTTTATTCGCTATTTTTGCGATGATTATTGGAATGCCTGCCACCATTTTTGTGCAACGAGAGAAAGGCGGTGGAGATCCGCAACTGATTGTTATTGATGAAGTTGTTGGGCAAACACTCGCGTTTGTTTTGATTCCTACCCACCTCTTGCTCACCTTGTCAGTAGAGGCTGTTGTCTTGACAACGCTGGCGTTCCTCTCGTTTCGTTTTTTTGATGTGTGGAAACCATGGCCAGCATCCTATTTTGACTCCCTTCACTCTGCGTGGGGGATCATGCTTGACGATGTTGTTGCAGGAGTATATGCTATGTTGTTTGTATGGTTGTCTTACTCCTATATTGTTGGGTAATTGACGGGGGTGATTGTGAAAAGATTTCTACTGCTACTATCTATTTTAGCATTTTTTATTGTATCGTGTAAAAAAGAGGAAGGTGGTGTTAATTCTCAAAAAGGGAAGCGAGCAGAGACGCAGATAGAGACAGATCGCTATGCAGTGCCTCTCGGTGACTCAATCTATACGGGGCCAAAAAATGCTCCTATTACGATTATTAACTTTTCTGATTTTCAATGTCCCTTTTCTCAACGCTCTGTTCCGGTGATTGCTCAGCTTATGGAGAAGCATCCAGGAAAGATAAAATATGTCTTTAAACATTTCCCTCTAGGGTTTCATAAGATGGCCTCAAAGGCTGCTTCCGCTTCGATTGCTGCTCAAAAACAGGGCGAATTTTGGGAGATGTATCGTAAGATTTTTAATGACAATAAGAATCTCACTCAAGAGAAGCTCAATCAGAGAGCCACCGAGCTCAAGTTGGATATGGGCAAATACAAAAGTGACTCTGAATCCCAGACAACGCAAGATGTTATTGCTCAAGATATCGCTCTTGGACATACATTTGGTGTTCGAGGAACTCCTACAATCTTTATCAACGGAAAGAGGGTTGTTGGGGCAAACTTAGCACGAATAAAAAAGATTATAGATGAAGATTTTCTGAAAGTTGAAACGATGAAAAAAGAGGGCGTTACAGACTACTACGCAACCTTTATTAAAGATGGAATGACCCATTTTGTAAGGCCAAAGTCTGCAGCACCTCCAGTGAACAAGAGAGTATATCGTGTGCTTCCACCGACAGGAATTCCCTCTGTTGGCATGAGCAGTAGTGCGTTGCGTGTTGTTACATTTCTTGACTATCAATGCCCACATAGTAGAAAGGTATACAATACATTAAAAGAGCTGGCAAAGCAGGCAAAAGGTGATATTTTACTTCAGTTTGTTAACCTTCCGCTTTCATATCACTCTCATGCAAGAAAAGCTGCACTTGCCTCAATTGTAGCGCAGAAGCATAGTAAGTTTACCGCCTATTCTGATAAGATGTTTGCTGCGCATCATGTTTGGTCAGCGATGAATTCAGCCGATTTTGATAACTATCTGCTTGCTATTGCCAAGGGGCTAGGGATTGATGAAGCACTCTTTTCAAAAGAGATTGCCTTTCGACTGACAAAACAGCAACTGACTCGTGAGATGCAGAGTGCAAAGGATTTAGGGGTACGGATGACTCCTGCAACTTTTATCAATGGGCGTTATATTCGCGGAGCCTACCCACTTTTTTCATTTGTTGAGACCTATAACGAAGAAAAAGAGCGAGCTACGCAGCTTTTAGATGACTCTCTTTCAGGAGAGAAAAAATATATTGAACTGGTAAAAGATGGACTGCTTTATATAGATTCAGCTGCGGCAAAGATGAAGAAAGATATTTTTGCAGATGGTGGTACAATTTATACTCCGAGCTTGCATGGAGATGAACCACGCATCGGTAAAAAATCGGCACCACTCTCTATTGTCTTGTTTATAGACTATCCTTGTCCCTATTCTCGCCGAGCGTTTATGGCACTAAAGCAGATAGAAAGTGACGAGGATTATAATATTTCGATTGTACTCAAATATCTTCCGCTTCAATCGTCGCCTCATGCACACAAAATAGCGAAATACTCTATTGCAATTCAGACACTATATGGTGATGAGATGTGGCTGAAGGTGGCGCTTTCACTCTTTGCAAAACAGCAGGAGATACGGCGACTGAAAGATGCAATGCCACTGCTTGAAAAATTGACGACAGAGCATGGCTTTGACTGGAAAAAAGTGAGTGAGAAGATGGGTGCGTCTGAAACGGCACTGATTTTGACAAAAGATGTTGACGAAGCGCAACGACTCCATGTAACGGGTGTTCCAACCTTTTTTATCAATGGAAAGAAGATAAAGGGTGTCCAGCCAATTTCGTGGGTTAGAGAAGCAATTACAGAAAGAAGCAAAGAAATAACAAGGCAAACGCCAGGAGATTCTAATGAAAAATGAACTTACACTTCCTATTTTTGTGTTGACAGACGAATCAGGGACTCTGATTAATGATATCGACACTGATCAGATTTTTCACAACCGTTATCTATCCATTGTTGATATTGACAAAATGGGTCAATATGCACTTGATAATTTAGATAACTACAAAGATTTTCCAACAAGAGTTAAGCCGGGAATGCTTCTCGTCGCTGGCGAGAACTTTGGAAGCGGAAGCTCCAGACAACAGGCTGTTGACTGCTTTAAGGCGTTGAAGATGGAGGGTATTTCAGCTCTCTCTTTTGGTGCTATTTACAAAAGAAATGTCATTAATAGTGGCTTTCCGTTGATTGAGTTGAAAAGACTCGATGATGCAGTTAAAAAGACAGGTACTGTGCTGACATTCAATTTGAATAGTGGCGATATTTTTGACAAATCAGGTGCTTTAGTCGGTGAATGTCAGCCAATTTCACCGGTTCAAGAAGAAATTATAGAAAAGGGTGGGCTGTTGCATACAGTGCACTAGAAAAAGAGGAAAATCATGAAATCAAAACTGGATTCTGTACTTATCACTCATATTGATAAACTGAATAGTGCTGGTACTGCAAAAGGTGTTGCTTTGGTTGTGAAGGGTATCCTTCCTCCAAAAGAGGGGAATGGTCCCCGCTATCTTGTTGACGGATTTGGGAATCAAGAATTTGTGCGTATGAACTCAAACTCATATCTTGGTCTTTCGATGCACAAAGATGTGCTCGCAGCTGAAAAAACGGGAAGTGATGCATTTGGCGCAGGTCCTGGAGCTGTCCGTTTTGTTAGTGGCTCTCAAATGCCGCATGTTGATCTAGAAAAACGGCTCGCTTCATTTCACAATAGAGAGTCAGGTATGATTTTCTCATCGGCGTATGTTACCTCGATGGGAGTCATTGTGCCATTATTGACAAAAGAGACCGTAGTAATCAGTGATGAGCTGAATCATAACTGCATTATCAATGCGATGCGTCTTGCAAGACCCGCACTCAAATTGATTTATAAGCACAATGATATGGCTGACTTAGAAGCGAAGATGAACCAAGCAGTTGGAAAGGGTCGCCGTTGTATTGTTGTAACGGATGGCATTTTTTCAATGCGTGGTGATTTTGTTCCACTCAAAGAATTTGAGCGGATTTGTAACTCATTTAACGACAAGTTTGAAGAGGGCGTAACAACCATCGCAGATGATAGCCACGGTGTTGGTTCTTGTGGTGAAACAGGACGAGGAACAGAAGAGCTTACCGGTGGCAAAGTTGATATTCTCATTGGTACACTTGGAAAAGCATTCGGAGTAAACGGCGGCTATCTTGTTGCCTCAAAAACGGTGACAGAGTATCTGCGTGAAACAGCTCCGATGTATATCTATTCAAATCCAATTACGGCAGGTGAAGCGACAAGAGTTCTGAAAGTTTTGGATATTTTAGAAAGTGAAGAGGGCTCATCTATCTTGTCACATCTGTCTGAGATGACTGCTCGTTTTGAAAAAGGTTTGACTGATAGTGGATATGAAACGATTTCAGGTCCACACCCAGTAACTCCGTTAATGGTTCGTAATACTAAAAAGACAGCTGATATGATTGCATGGTTAAGGAAAAATGGTGTTTTGGCAACAGGACTCAACTTTCCTGTCGTTCCCAAAGGTGATGAGGAGATTCGTTTTCAAATCAATGGCGATCACACCGCTCAAGACATCGATTTTGTTATAGATGTTCTTAAAAAGTTTAAATAACACACTAATATTGTGAGGAACTCCGATGTTTCAATTTGGTAAAAACATTCCTGATATTCACTTTCTATGTGCTGGATCAAGTGAAGGAAGAACAGGACTTAATTCATTTGATGGCGCACTGTTAAGTGCGGGAATTGGCGACACAAACCTTATAAAAATGAGCTCTATCTTACCACCTCATTCAAAAGAGGTTGAGCCATTTAATGCACCTGCTGGCTCTTTTTTGCCTGTTGCGTACGCCTCGATTACTTCAGGTGAGCCTGATATGTTTATCTCTGCTGCCGTTGCTATTGCCATTCCGACTGATCGTTCAAAGAATGGTGTTATCATGGAATACAGCAATATGAGCCACCTTGAAATGGTTGAAGCTCGCGTGAGAGAGATGGCAAAAGAGGCGATGGAAATGCGTGGGATTAGTGATTTCACCATTAGTAGCAAAGGCATCGAGACGCAGGTGAAAAACATTGCGACTTGTTTTGCTGCGGTAGTTCTAGGATATAAAAAATAACAGGACGGGGTCATTCCGATGCACTACCTGTGCGTCGGTTTGACCCCTCCGGTCCTTGTTGAGGTATAATAATATGTGGTTCACTGAAAACTATGACAACAAAGCGTCACTCGGCCTTGCCGTAAAAGAAAAACTGCATGAAGAGCAGTCACCCTTTCAAAAGATTGCATTTTGGGAGACCGAGGCGTTTGGGACGCTTCTTACCCTTGATGATTTGGTGATGTGCAGTGAAAAAGATGAATTTGTCTATCACGAGATGATTGTACATATGTCGCTTTGTACCCACCCGAAACCTGAGCGAGTCTTAGTTATCGGTGGCGGTGATGGTGGCGCAATCAGAGAAATTCTCAAACATGACTCCGTTAAAGAGGCAGTGTTGTGTGAGATAGATGAGAGAGTTGTAAGACTTTCACAGCAGTTTATGCCTTCAACGGCATCACAATTGACTGATGAGAGAGTTGCCCTTGCATTTGAAGATGGTTTTGAGTTTCTTAAGAAGTTTGAAAACCATTTTGATGTGATTATTACTGATTCTTCAGACCCAATTGGTCCAGGAGTTGCCCTCTTTCAAGAAGATTACTACAAATTGGTGAAGGGTGCGCTTCGTTCCGGTGGAATTATGGTTTCTCAAAGTGAAAGCCCGTGGTTCTACGCTGATATTATGAAAAATATGACAGGTGCAATGTGCAATGTTTTCAGCAATGTTGAAACCTATATTGCGATGATTCCTCTCTATCCAAGCGGACTGTGGACGATGACTATGGCAAGTGACACTCACTCACTCAGCGATTTTGATTTTGACCGTGCAGAGAAGATTGCATCGCAGTGTAAATATTACAATCCTGGCATTCATTTGGGTTCTCTTGAGCTGCCTAATTTTGTCAAAGATATTGTTAAGAATCGGTGAAGAGACACTGTTCGGAATATTCTTGTTTTTTCATCATTGCTTGTTACACTTCGCGAGAGTTTTTTTAATCTGGAGGTCGTATGAAGTCTGTTGACATTTTAGTCTATTCACTGGTTATCGGTGGAATTTTAGGGTTTATTTACATTGTCTGGTCGTATGCACGAGGGTTGCGAGATTCTCCGCGTGACATGTGGTTTTTGTTTGGCACTAAAATTCTTGAGTATACCGCATATTCAGCGATGAATATGTCATTTATTTTGTGGCTCTCCCGTGATTGTGGACTTGGCGATATCTCCGCTGGTGTATACATTTCTGTGTGGTCGATGGGGCTGAGTATTGTCGCAATGGTTGCTGGAGCACTAGTTGATTCTATCGGTATCAAGCGAGTTATGTTTATTAGTGTTGTCTTTTTGTTGATTTCACGATTTTTTATGGCGTGGCTGACAAATCCTACACTAGTTATGATTCTTGGTTTTATTCCGTTGGCACTTGGTTTTGCCATTGTTGGTCCTGTCATCTCGGTTGCGATTAAACGCTTCACAAACAAAGAGAGTGCAGCACTCGGTTTTGGTCTTTTCTATGTTGTTATGAATGCAGCATATGCCATTGGCGGCTGGTTGTTTGACTATTTGAGAGTCACCTTTGTTGAAAGAGATGTCGCAGGGAAAATCATAAATGAAAACTTTGGAACCTATATTATGGGAATGCACTTTTCCACCTATCAAATTACCTTTTTGATTGGTTTCGTGTTTACCCTTTTGAGTTCAGTATTTATCTTTATGTTAAGGAAAGATTGGGTCAATCTTGAAGAGGATGGAACAATCACAGTGACACCAGTTGAGGTGGTTGAAGGCACCGCTTTAAACGCCTTTAAGGTGACTGCGGCAAAGGCCACACGAGAGACAGTATCAATGATTAAGTCTGTTATCTCTGAAAAGTTTTTCTGGATTTTTATCGGTATGTTGACAATGACTCTTTTTGTTCGCTTTGTCTTTTTTCATTTTCACTATACCTTTCCAAAATATGGTGTTCGTGTTCTTGGAGAAGGGGCAAAAATTGGCTCAATTTATGGTGTCTTAAATCCTGTGTTGGTCATCTATTTGACACCACTTGTGGCTGCTTTAACAAAAAAGGTTTCATCATATAAAATGTTATTAATTGGCTCTGCAATTTCATCCCTTTCTGTTTTTATTGCTGCTTTTCCTGCCTCAATCTTTGATTCATTGACACACAGTGTACTTGGCGAATTGATTTTTGTTAAGTGGTTGGGGGTTGCTTCAAATATGCAAGACCTTGCGGGAAATCCTCCTTCTGATGCCTATTGGCCACTGATTTTCTTTATTCTTGTCTTTACGGTTGGTGAGGCGATTTGGTCTCCACGATTGATGCAGTTTACTGCTGAGATTGCACCAAAGGGAAAAGAGGGAACCTATCTTGCTCTCTCAATTCTTCCCTTCTTTGCTGCAAAATTTGTTGTTGGACCAATGTCAGGATGGCTCGTAAGAACCTATACTCCCATGGTTGACAAACTCAATGCAGCTGGCGAACCGATGAAAGATGCACTTGGACATATTATGAAGGTTCCTGGAAATCTTTCAGAACATTATATGGTCTGGATATGGATTGGTGGAATGGCTGTTATTACGCCAATCGGCTTGCTTCTTTTCCGCTCATTCTTTAAGAAAAAATTAGGTGTAAAAGTATAGTTACCTCTCTCTTGCTTGCTCTCATTCTTTCGTGAGGGCAATTCATGAATTGCTCCAACATTGTCCTAACATCTAAGATAAGATGGAGAGGCTCAAACACCGATTATTCTTGTTTTTTCATCATTGTTTGTTACACTTCTCCGTCTTTTGTTTGAACTAAATGGTTTTTATTGGAGGTTTTATGGAGTTTTTGAATGAGATGAGGTTAGCGGAGATTCTTTTTTTCTCGCTTGTTATTGGTGGTTTCTTCGGCGCTGTTTTTATTATTCGCAGTTATATGAAGGGATTGCAGGGGATGCCGAGGGAGATGTGGTTCCTTTTTACTTCTAAAGTTTTAGAATATACTGCGTATGCAGCGATAAATATGTCTATCACGCTGTGGCTGACGCGAGATTGCGGACTGAGTGATGTTGTGACGGGTACATACATTATGGCATGGTCTCTGATGTTGTCTGTTATGAACATCCTCGCTGGTGCTCTAGCTGATACTTTTGGACTGAAGAAAATCATGATTTTCAGTGCTGTACTTCTTATATTTTCTCGTATAATTATGGCTTTTTTCACCAATCCTATCCTTATTTTTGCACTTGGTTTCATTCCACTCGCAATGGGATTTGCTATCGTAATGCCGGTTATCTCAATTGCCATTAAACGCTATACGACAAAAGAGCAAGCAGCGATGGGTTTTGGACTTTTCTATGTCATTATGAACATTGCATTTGCAATTGGTGGTTGGTATTTTGATAAAGTTCGTGATGTATTTGCTCTGAAAGATGCAGCAGGAAAGATAATTGATGAGAATGCTGGCACAATAATCATGGGCACACATTTTTCAACCTATCAACTTTTCTTTCTGTTTGGTGTCCTTTTTACGGCACTCAGTTTGGTTGCCATTCTCTTCTTGAGAGAGGGTGTTGATAAAAACGAAGATGGAAGTATTACCATTACTCCGCTGAAAAAGTTTGGAAGTGGCCTCGAAGCGATAAAAAGTGCAGCTTCCGATATTGGTGGAAAGTTGAAATCTGCAATAGGTGAAAAGTATTTCTGGATTTTTCTCGGAATGATTTCAACAACGCTTTTTGTTCGGTTCATCTTCTTTCACTTCCACTATACCTTTCCAAAATATGGTATCCGTATACTTGGTGAAGGTGCGAAAATTGGACAAGTTTACGGTGTGTTAAATCCTGTGTTTGTTGTCTTTTTAACCCCTCTTATTGCCTATCTGACAAAAAAGGTCTCTTCCTATAAGATGCTTATTGTTGGTTCAACAATTTCAGCATTTTCCTGTTTTATTGCGGTTATTCCCTCTGATGTTTTTGCTCATCTTACGAACTCAGTACTTGGCGAAATGGTATTTGTCAACTGGTTGGGACTTGCAGAAAATCACGAAGCTCTTGCTGCAATGGTTTCAAATCATCACATCGCAGCCTACTGGCCTCTCATATTCTTTATTGGTGTATTTACGATTGGTGAGGCAATTTGGTCGCCACGAATGATGCAATTTACGGTAGAAATCGCCCCAAAAGGCAAAGAGGGAACCTACCTTGGTCTTGCGATTCTCCCATGGTTTCTCGCAAAATTTGTTGTTGGTCCAATGTCTGGAATCGTACTTAATGCGTATACGCCACTTAATGAAGCCGGAAAGGCGATGGATTTCTATCCTGACCATGGCAAAATCTGGTTATGGATTGGTGGAATGGCACTGTTGACACCGCTTTCACTGCTTATTTTTAGAAAGATTTTTACCCACGGAGTTCCTGGCCCAGACGAGGAGACTCCTGAACCTGAAACAGCCTAACAATTATGGGTGGATTCGGATCAGATAATCACAGTGGGATTCATCCCGCAATTCTTCAAGCATTAATCGACGCAAACAGCGGTCACGCCCACTCATACGGGGATGATCGCTGGACCGTTGAAGCAATAGATAAATTCAAAGAGCATTTTGGCTCTTCTGTTATTCCCTTTTTTGTGTTTAACGGCACTGGTGCTAATGTCTCTTCTATCGCATCGGTTTGCCGGCGATATGAATCAGTTGTTTCAGCGTCAGTTGCGCATCTCAATGTTGATGAATGTGGCTCTCTTGAGTCAACAGCCGGGTTGAAGTTGATGCAAATTGCAACGATTGATGGTAAATTACGACCCGAAATGATAGAGCCTCTGCTCGCTGGTCGCCTCGATCAACATCGCGTGCAACCTCGCGTCATTTCTATCTCTCAGCCAACAGAGTTAGGAACCGTTTATACACTTGATGAACTGAGAAAGTTAGCAGTGTTTGCGCATAAAAATGGTATGCTTTTGCAGATGGATGGCGCACGAATTGCCAACGCGGTTGTGCATCTAAGCTGTTCGTTTAAGGAGATGACGGTTGATATTGGTATTGATATCGTCAGCTTTGGCGGTACAAAAAACGGTATGGTATACGGTGAGGCAGTCCTCTTCTTTGATGAAGATTTAGCAAAAGGGTATGAGTTTTTCAGAAAACAGTCAACGCAACTTGCCAGTAAAATGCGGTTTATAGCTGCGCAATTTTCAGCACTTCTGTCTGATAATCTCTGGTATGACAACGCATCTCACGCAAATGAGATGGCGCAACTGCTTTTGACAAAAGCGTCTCGTTTTCCGTGGTTTAAACCACTCTATCCTGTTGAATCTAACGCCATTTTTGTCCAGTTTCCAGACTCGATAAAAGAGTCAGTGAGAGAAAAATTCTTTTTCTATGATTGGGACGCAGTAACCAGCCGTCTTATGACCTCTTTTGATACGACCGAAGATGATATCAACGGATTGATTGCGACTTTGTATTAGGTATTATATAAGTGATAGCGTAGAGGAGTGTTGTATGAAGAATAAAAGAGTATTTATTTCCATTCTAGTGGGATCCATCCTTGGTGTTTTCTGCGTAATAGGTGTGAGTAAAAGATTTGGTTTCGTGGGAAATGAACTTTTCATACTCTCTACATGGATAAATAGAGTTTTTCTTGGTTTGGTGGTTGGTCTTTCACCGTATTACAAAATAAAAGAGAGCACAATAAAAGTCTTGCTCCGAGGAGCGTTTCTCGGACTTATCACCGGCGGTTCCTTTTACCTTGCAACAGGCTTTAAGGATACTCCAGGGTTTGTTGCGAGTATAGTGTATGGAATGATAATAGATTATATTGCCACAAAACAGGGGAAGTTATCTTAAAAGAGGGCGTTTATATTTTTCGAGCAATTCCCTCTTTGATCGCAGCCTCAGCAACCGCTTTTGAAACCTCTGCAACAACGCGAGAATCAAATGGTTTGGGAATGATATACTCTCTACCAAAAGAGAGTGATGTCAGTCCGTATGGTTTCAAGACCTCTTCAGGAACAGGCTCTTTTGCGAGTCGAGCAAGAGCGTGTGTTGCCGCTGTTTTCATGCCTTGTGTGATTTTTGATGCTCTGACATCCAATGCGCCTCTAAAAATGCCTGGAAATCCAAGGACATTGTTGACTTGATTGGGAAAGTCGCTTCTTCCTGTGCCGGCGATGGCGTCTTTTCTTGTCGCCATAATGGTATCGTAATCTATCTCGGGTGTAGGGTTTGCCATTGGAAATATAATGGGGTCTGATGCCATTGAGGCAACCATTTCTTCAGAAACAATTCCACCAGCAGAGACACCGATAAAAACATCAGCATCTTTCATTAAATCGGCAAGCGTTCGCGCGTCTGTCTGTTTAAATAGTGGTTTGTGCCATGGTCCGATTTGCTCTTTTCTTCCTTCAAAAAGGACGCCATCTTTGTCGTATACAAATATATTTTTGGTGTCGGCTCCAAGTGATATGAGGTGATTGTGAATAGAGACTCCCGCTGCTCCTGCACCCGAAATAACAATTTTGATGGTGCTTAACGCTTTTTCGACGATTTCAAGGCCGTTAAGGACGGCGGCACCAGCAATAATAGCTGTTCCATGTTGGTCATCATGGAAAACGGGGATATCGAGCATCTCTATTAGTTGCTGTTCAATTTCAAAACAGTGCGGAGAGGCTATATCTTCAAGATTGATTCCACCAAAAGTGTTTGCCATTGCGGCAACAACTGCAATAGTTTCTTGTGGAGATGATGTTTGTAGTTCGATATCAATGCTATCAATATTTGCAAACCGTTTGAAAAGGAGTGATTTTCCCTCCATCACCGGTTTTGATGCGAGTGGACCAATGTTGCCAAGCCCTAAAACAGCACTTCCATCAGTTATGACCGCGACACTGTTTCCCTTTCCTGTGTAGAGATACGCATCTTCAGGGTTTTTCGCAATCTCTTCACACACTGAAGCAACGCCAGGAGTGTACGCAAGAGCTAAATCGTTCTGCGTTTCACACGGTTTGCTTGGAACAATGGCTATCTTGCCGGGAGTTGGATATTGGTGGTAGTGCAGGGCTTTTTCTTTCATTTTCGATACTCCGTACATGTGAAAACAAATTTTCAACGATTCTGGTCGTCAACAGATAGAGTAGTTTTTTTTATGGAGATGTCCACCATTTAAAAGATTGTTAGATATGAGTTTTGGAAATTATTTATGAGGAGATGGAGAACAATAAATTGTGTCTTATAATATAATTTGCTACACTTTAAGATGATATCAACAGATTGGTATCACTGTACTAATTATTGAGAGGGTGCGATATGCGAATTTTTCTAATGATAGCTCTTCTCTTTCTGGTCTCTTGTGGAGATGAGGGGAAGGTAACCATATCTGATGCTGATGCGACTCAGAGTGATACAGATATATCTGACGAGGATGTGCAGAGTGAAGACAGGGATGTTGCTGAGCAGGACGGTGATGTGGTTGCTGGTGATAGCGATATGGTGCATTCCGATGCAGATAGCTCCGTGAGTGACGAGGATGTACAAAGTGAAGATAGAGATGTCGAGAGTGGTGACGCAGATGCAGATGTAGACGCTGCTGAAGTGCCAGATGAAGAGCTCATCGACTGCTCTATTCGTCCCGTTTCTCCAACTGAACGGCTCTATCCTGTTGTTGGTGAGATTTTTTATCAGCAGATTGGTCTGTCTGGATTTAGTATGGGTGAATCAGCACTTTTTGTTGGTCCCGAAGGGAAAGTAATCTTGATAGATGCAGGAAATGATAGCCACGACAAGGTGATTGCATCCGTTATTGATGATACTGTTTCTCATATGAACGCCAGTGGATTTCCGACAAAATCGACAAAAGAGATTGATTACGCAATTATTACGCATATGCATGCAGATCACTCTGACGGTCTCCAAGATTTGCTTGAAAAACTTACCATTACTGGCAAGATTATCCACCGAGGATTTGTTGATATTACTAACGCAGCGGAAGATGCAACAGTATCGCAGTTGTGTGACACAATTCAGAGTAATCCTGGTCATGAATTTGCCTTGTGTGAAGGTCCAACTCGTACTGGTTGCAGTGATTGGTCTTCTGGATTTCCATCAACAGGGTGCAACGGGCTTAATGCTGGAGATGTATCGGTTGACGGAGATAGTGGCTATACATATATTCCACTTGCAGGTGGCTCAAAGGTTCAAATTGTTGCGGCAAATGGCTATATAGCAGGCAAATCCTATGAGGCGACAAATGATCCTATACTTACTGAAGATTCAAATGGCGAAAATGCAAGAAGTGTTGCCGGCGTAGTGGAGCATGGCAATTTTCGGTTGTTTTTTGCGGGTGATTTGACTGGTGGTGGCTCATCGACAGATCCTGTTGAGCAATTTTATGCGGGGAATATTGTTTTTGTTAGTGATGCTGGATCTCATGGTGTTGATGTTCTCCACGCAGGGCATCACGGGAGAGACACCTCTACTTCATCTCTGTGGCTCGGTGCTCTTTTGCGAGCTGATGGTCCGAGTCGAAATATGGTGATGGGCATCAGTGCCGCACATATCAATTCACCACATCAAGAGACTCTAACAAACACCCTTGCAAATAATCGTCTTGCCGAAGGGCGTATTTGGACAACTACTGTTTCAACTGGTGGCGCTACGGATCCTCTATTAATAAACGCAAACGGTGGTTCTATCTTGATTAGAACCGCAGAACAGGGGAAAATCTATCACATTCAAGCGATTTCTGATAACGGCACAATAGTGGAGACACGATCATATTACTCTGCGAAAGGATGTGAGCCGAGTGGGCACTGATTCTGGTATGGCTGAGATTTTGCAATTGTATGTTTTTTATGTATAATCGTTCGAGATTGATTGATATAGGGTTGCGTTGATGTTTCAAAAGTTGTTTTTATTCTTAGTAGCGATTTTATTTGTGGCAGGTTGTTCTGACAACTTTGATCGTGATGAAGTGCTTGGAAAAGACAGTGGTGATACAGCGGATAGTGTCGCAGATTTTGATGTCGCTGACAGTGGAGATTTTGATTCGGGATATGTTGATGACGATGTTGTTTTTGACAATAATGATACGACTGCTGATATAGATGATAATTCTGATACGGGAAATACCGCTGATACGGGAAATACAGTTGATTCAGGAGATACCGCGGATTCAGGAGATAGTGGCACGGTGGTTTACATTATTGGTGACGCTTGTTATGGTTGTGGGCGTTGTCCGTCACGATGCCCCGAAGGTGCCATTACAATGGTTGGGCGAAAGGCGATAATCGACCCAGCAAAATGTACTGGTTGTGGTGATTGTGTTTCCTCTTGCCCGGTGAATGCAATTCATAAAGATGAATAAATCTTAGGAGTAATAGAGTATGAAGATTGTTAAGTTGATGGTGGTTTTGTCACTTCTGTTTGGCTCGATTGCACTGAGTGCAGAAGGTGCTCATGTTGTTGATGCTCCAAAGTGTGTTGGTTGTAAGTTGTGTGTTCCCGTCTGTCCAACAAAGGCAATTACCATGATTAAAGGGAAAGCGGTAATAGATCCTGCAAAGTGTGTCGATTGTGCTCTCTGTGTTCCTAAGTGTCCAACTAAGGCAATTTCAAAAAAAAAATAAAAAAAGTAGTCCCCGCTAAAAAAGCCAAGACAATTGAACTAAAAAAAGTCTATATAGTTGATTCTTCTCTCTGTACTGGATGTAAAGAGTGTATTCCTGTCTGTCCAACGAAGGCAATTACTCTCAGTAGACGCAAAGCGGTTGTCGATCCTGAAAAGTGTATAAATTGTGGGCTCTGCGCCTCGGCTTGTGCTTTTGGAGCCTTTCGGAAAACTGAGGTGAAAAAATGAGTAAGTATTTGTTTCTATTAATATTTCTTGGTTCTCTTCTTTTTTCTTCATGTGGCATAGACCCATCATGGGATACCCCAATTGTGGTTGATGAGACGAAGTGCATTGGTATGGAGTGTCGTATTTGTGAAGAGGTGTGTAAGTTTGATGCAATTCACTTTTATGGCTCAAGCAGCGTGCCTATTATTGATCCGGTAAAATGTACCGGATGTGGTGAGTGTGTTGAAGAGTGCCCAACTCGTGCATTGAGTGGGAGGCGTTGATGAAATACTTTATGGCACTTTTATTGATATTCTTTTTTTGTTCTCTTTGTGCTGAGGATTTTGATGACGATTTTGATGACGGATTTGATGATAGTATAGAAGATGATTCTGAGAATGATTTCGAAGATGAAAATGAAGAAGATGTGGTGATTACTCCACCTGTTGAGAAGAAGAAAAAGAGTCAAGATAGTGCCGTCAGAGGAAATACCAAAGTTTCAACTGAAGGGTATATTTCATTTCTGAAAGAGCGAAATAACAAGATTTATTCACCCTCTTTTATTACTCTTAATAGTGCTTCAGACTACCATTTTGATAGTGGTTTTCATCTGACTGGATGGTTTGATTCTAAGGTTGGTTTCCCTGATAAAGATGTCAATTTTGGGATGGGGAATTTTCTTTATAACTCCTATGGCAATGGCGGCGTTCGGGTGATTGCCTCCTATTCATATAAAGAGCTTGTTGAAGTTGG
>JAGLDR010000105.1 GCA_023145475.1 bacterium | reverse complement strand
ATCACGATATCTATAATTTTCATCGCTACTGTCCAATGGCGCCACTTTGTACCGCCTATACGATGCCAGAGCAGGGCATTGTATATATTTTTGGATTCACGCTTTTTATAACGCTTATGGCTGCTGCGCTTTTCACCCGCAGACTTTTCTGTTCGACACTTTGTCCATTTGGATTTATTCAAGATATTCTTGCCATTCCAATCATGAGAAAAAAGCTAAAAAAACGCTTTATCACCACAGAAACAACAAGGAAACTCTCTTTTGGTTCTCGTGCTATTATTCTTTTTGGCACACTGTTTCTGCCATTGATTATTGGCTCGATGGCATTTGAATATCTCTGTCCGATTACGCTTTTTGGTGATGTTTATTATGGGATTGGGGCATTATCTGCGACAATTACTCTTGTTTTATTTGTGCTTTTTTCAACGCTGATTCCGCGCTTTTTCTGTCGTTTTGTCTGTCCTCTTGGATTGTTGCTTGGAGCAAGTGGCAAGATTGGAGCAAAGTTTTTTCCAAGCTATACGACCCATGTTTCATGTCCTTTGACTTCGTTTGCGTGCAAGGCGTGTTCTGCCACCTGCCCAACAGGAATAGATGTGGGGAAGTTGCACGGAGATATTGATGATATTGATTGCATTCAATGTATGGCGTGCGTACAAGTCTGTCCAGTGAAAAAGAAGAAAGAAAGTAAAAAAAGAGGGTAATATATGTTCCATTATTTTGTTGAAGGGCTTCTTCTTGGTCTTGCGTTAGGGACAACATGCCTTGTGACATGTGTGCCGATTTATGTGCCGGTTCTGATGCAGAAACAGCGCAATATGATACAGACGATTATGGCAATTGTCGCCCTTTCTGCTGGGCGATTTATCTCATATGCTGCCTTCGGCCTTATCGTTGGTTTTTTAGGTCAGAAATTTGCCACATCGGTGGCTTTTTCAAATCACCTGACCGCAGTTTCATACGCTGCTGTTGGAATCTATTTGATATATTCAGCATTTGTAACAGGTCACAGTGAAAAAACATCGTGTCCTGCAAAAAAATATTCAAAGCTGAGCGCCAATCCATTTATAGTCGGTGTGGTTACAGGAATTTCAATTTGTCCCTCATTTTTAGGGGCGATTGGTCGCGCTGCTGACGCTGGTGGAGCACTTGGTGGTATGATGCTTTTTACCGGCTTCTTTGTGGGAACAACGCTCTATGTTTTACCGCTTGGATTCCTCTCTTTCCTCAGTAAAAACAAAATATTCCGACTTGTTGGTGTTGTTGCGTCAATCGTTGCGGGAATCTGGTTCTTATCACTTGCAGTTGATAAAGAATTTTATATCTTTGATGATGTGAAACTCTATATTGAGGGTGCCTACCTTGTTGACTATTCGGAAGATCCATTAGTTGTTGTGACAACCGTTGATGGCTTAACAAAAGAGGACTTTAAAGGCATTAAAAATATGGCGTCATTTGTGAAGATTGATAGTGACTCTGATATGTTGCAATATTTCGGAAAACAGAAGCCACGAGGACTCTTTTTTCTTGTTCTAGACAAGGATCCATCACCAGAACTGATGAATAGTGCCGTCAAAGCCAAGCAAAATGTCGTTTTTGTTATACTATCAGGTGAGAATGATCTTGAGAACTCTCTTAATTATCTGAGAAGTTATCTTTTTAAGGCGAGGGAAGCGAGAGGGTTTATGTTTAAGATTCCGCTGAAACCTGCGAAGGCGAAAAAATAGTTCGTTGAATGGGGTACTTCGGTTTTACACTCTCCCTAACCTTCTCTTTATATTTTATTTTTTCTTCTTTTCTCTTCTGTCTTCTTTTCTTCGGTCGCTGAGCCTGTCGAAGTATCTTTTTCTTCAGCAGGTCGATATTTCATCTGTAATCCCTTGAGAAAATTACGAAGAATTTGGTCTTTACACTCTTTGTAATGTCTGTGCCCCGGCTTGCGAAAGAAGGCGCTCAGCTCATGTTTGCTCATGTTGAAATCAGCAAGTTCCATTATTTCTAATATATCATCTGCCTGCATATCAAGGGCGATTCTCAGCTTTCTAAAGATGATGTTATTGTTTAGTCGTTGTTCTGGTGCTGGTTGCGCTCCTTCTTTTTTTCCCCGTTTTTCATTGATGAGGCCATTGAGAAAAAGAGCAAGTTCTCTGTCAGCGCAGCTTATGCATTTTGGGTCGTCATCTTTTTTCAGCCAATCAGTGACTTGTGCCCTTGTTACGATATAACCTGCTGAGCCGAATATTTCGATCATCTGCTTGTCATTAAAATCAAAAAGATAGCGAACTCTTCGTAAGACATC
>JAGLDR010000104.1 GCA_023145475.1 bacterium | reverse complement strand
CTCTTTTGTCAATATTCCATATACAAATTGACAAAAATAGGTAATAATAGGTAGATGTAGGGGCGCTCCTGTGTGGGCGACTAAAGGAGACCGATGAACAAACAAACCGTCCTATTTTTCATTTTAATTGTGCTTGCAACGACAGCCCTCTCTGCGTTTCATTTTTCTGGTTCGCTTTCAGCCGGAGCATCATACGATTCAAATGTTCAGTATCTCTATCTGCTTGAAAAAGTTACCAATCCAAATTGGGAGCAAAAGAAGAGTGCTTTTGTGCTGACTGACGCGGAGCTCTCTCTCTCTCCGCTGAAATCTGATGTTTTTTCGATTGATGTTGCAATTTTGTCATCCCTTTCATTGCCGGATCCTGCTTTGAGTCAGCTTAATTTTTATAGTGCGCTTTATTATTCACCAGATTTGACCACTAGTTTGACGATTGTCTCTTTTATCCAGCTCCACCACTTGATGGAGAATTATACCACGCCAGAGCAGATGTATCTGGATATTTCCGCATCAATATCGCTGATTTGGATGGCGACAGAGGCCCTTGATTTTATTTTTGAGACGAGAGGGGCTTACTACCACTCATTTTCTAATAGAATTCCAGAGTTGAAAGGTCCAACAGTAGGAGAGATAGTGACAGCGGACTACTATCTTGGAGAGCAGGGAAGTAAAATTGGTCTGTCGGCGGGGGTGAATTATCACCATTTTAGAGATTATGAGAAAATCGAACACTGTAGCAACAGCTATTCAATCATCAGTCGTTATGTGGGCTTTCCTGTAGAGTTGCAATTGCGTTTTAGACGAAAGGTTTTTTCAGCCAATATTTTTCTGAAATATAGCTATCTCTACTGGCTTGGGTTTGATGAGTGGGTTATTCCTGATGGCTCATTTAAAAAGAGACGGAAAGATCACACGATTACCCTTGTCCCCTCAATTTCTTTCTATCTTCCTACTGATTTTAGAATTACACTGAGTTATACTTTTGATGATACTTTAAGTAATATGGGTGCGTATCAATATGATTATGTTGATTATCGCGTTTTGGAACATACCGTAATGATGGAGATTGCGTGGGAGTTTTCGACAGAAAAATAGCTGTTTTTATGATAGCTTTTCTCTCTCTTATGATAGCGTGTAATAAAACTGTTTCTGTAACGATTGACTGTTGCTGTGATGCTGATGTTAATCCACCAAAACCACTCCAGTTTTTTGCTGTTGGCAGTGAAGAAGATGATATTGCAACCTCTCTTGCGGTCAGTGATGATGCTATTTTTGTGCTTGGCATTATCAGTGGCGAGCTGGACTATCCACTTGAAAATAATCTTAATGATTTAGCACTTTTTAAGCTGGATAAAGACGGCACGATAGTGGAGCAGTCTCAGTTCGGTTCTGATCAAAAAGATTATGCTCAAAGTATCTTGTTTTCTGAGGATGAACATCTTTTGATGGCAGGGTGGGATGAATCTCCTGATGGTGGCACTCGTCTTGGTGAGAAGAGGGATAGCAGGCCATTTGTTATGAAACGAGATTTAGAGTGTGGTGAAGTATGGACAAACGGTTTTGGAACACAAACAGATGATTATGCATCAACTTTGCTTGAGCGGAGTGATGGAAAATTGCTAATAAGTGGGATAACTTATGGTGATTTCAATGACAAGGATAAGGTGAATGCCGTTACCAATCTTTTTGTTGTTATGACAGATAGAGATGGTGTGGTTGAGCAGGTAACCCAGTGGGGAACTGATGGAAACGATTGGGTTTCTGATATGGCGTTTCTTGGTGACTCTCTTCTTGTTGTTGGTGCCACTGGCGGGGTGTTTGATGGCAATATTTCCTCTGGCGTAACAGATAGTTTTATCTCAAAAATAGACCACGATGGGAGAGTGCTTTGGACCCGGCAGTTTGGGACAGCTCAGAGTGATACCATTTTAGCCGTGACTGTTGATTCATCAGAAAACATCTATGTCGTTGGTCAAACATATGGCGCATTTGATGAGGGGAGTCCTAGTGGCGAAAGTCATACATTTACGGTTGCTCTTACTCCTGATGGGATTATTAAGTGGATTGATGTTTTGTCGTATGATGTTCCTAATGTTGGATATGATATTGCACTCTGGGGTGAAAACATTGTGATTGTTGGCGTTACACTTGGCGGACTTTTTGAACAGCCATTTCAAGGTGAATCTGATATGATGATTTCAGGATATAGCAAGGCGGGAGAGCGACTCTTTTATTGGCAAGAAGGCGGGCCAGGGCGTGATGCTCTTTTTTCTCTAACCATCGATGGTGATGATTTTTACAGTGTGGGTTGGAGTGAGGGAATACCTCGCAGAAAAGTGGTTACAAAAAAGATGGATATGCTGATTGTAAGCGGTGCAATGCAATCAATTTTAGGTGACCATTAAATTTGAAGTAGTTTAGTAGACAATCATCTTGTTTTGTGGTAGTCTCCCCCTGTTTTTCGCTTTTTGTGTAATTTAATAAATAGGAGGCTACAATGGTAAAAATCAGTCCTAAAAATGTCCACGCAGTATTGGAAAAATACATCCTTGCCGATGGGTATGACATTGTTGTTGATGCAGAGAAGAGTCATGGCAGTTACATGTATGATTCTCGCGCAGACAAAGAGTATTTAGATTTCTTTTCATTCTTTGCAAGTATGCCACTTGGCTACAATCACCCAAAGATGAAAGATCCCCAGTTTATGAAGGAGCTTGCTGAAGTTGCCGTTCATAAAATTTCAAATAGTGATTTTTATACCACTACATTTGCTGAATTTGTAAAAATTATGTCAGAGATGGCTCTGCCAAGCTACATGAAAAAGATGTTTTTTGTCAGTGGCGGCGCTCTCGCTGTTGAAAATGCACTGAAGACAGCATTTGATTGGAAAGTTCGTACAAACTTTGCAAAAGGAATCAAAGAGGAGAAGGGGAGTAAGATTATCCACTTCCGTCAGGCATTTCATGGAAGAACAGGCTATACTTTGAGTTTGACAAATACAGCTGATCCAAGAAAATATATGTATTTCCCACTTTTTGATTGGCCAAGAATTGAAAACCCTAAAATGATATTTCCAATTGCCGAACATCTTGACGAAGTTATCGCAGCAGAGAAGAGAACCATCGCTCAAATTGAAGAGATTTGTGAGAAAGATGGTGCCGAGATAGCAGGACTTCTTATCGAGCCAATTCAAGGTGAGGGTGGAGACAACCACTTTAGAACTGAGTTCTTTCAGGAGCTTCGTAGACTTGCTGACAAGTATGAATTCTTGTTGATTTATGATGAAGTTCAGTCTGGTGGCGGAATTACAGGAAAAATGTGGGCACACGAACATCAAGGTGTTCAGCCAGATGTTCTCTGTTTTGGTAAAAAATTCCAAACATGTGGCATTATGATTGGCGATCGCGTTCTCTCTGTTGATAAAAACTGTTTTGTTGAAGGAAGCAGAATTAATTCAACTTGGGGTGGCAATATCGTTGATATGAAGCGTATAACTCGCTATCTTGAGATTATTCGTGATGAGAAGCTTATAGAAAATGCAGCAACAATGGGCGATTATTTGATTGGCAAATTGCATGATTTGGCAGCAAAGTTTAACACTGTTGTTAATGTGCGTGGAAAGGGTCTGTTTGCATCATTTGATTTGACTGAATCTCGTGATAAGTTTCTTTCTCGTTGCTATACAGAAGAGCAATTGATTGTCCTTCCTTGTGGCGATATATCTGTCCGTTTTCGTCCATTCCTTGATGTAACAAAAGAGGATATTGACGAAGGTATGAGACGCATTGAGAAGGTTCTCTCTTCAATGTAGAGAGTTATTCTTTTTTTATCTGTGAGGGGCGGTTTTTCCGCCCCTTTTTTTTTGTCTATTTTTTTGTATGATAATAAAAGCTATTGTTTTTAACAGAGATAGGGGAGTCTTCTCATGAAAAAATTAGTTCTATTTTTGGTGGTAGTTAGCGGACTATTTTCCGTTTTAAGTGCAGCGACGCTGACAGTATGTCCTGTAATCGGGGCTGGATGCACCTATGATTCAGTGAAACTTGCTGTTGCTGATGCGGTGGACGGCGATGAAATCACTGTTGCGCCGGGAGTCTATACCGAATCTAATATAATAATTGCGGTAAGTCTTACCATTACGGGAGCTGACAGGGATACGACGATAATCCAGGCTTCAACATCAGAAAATAGTGGCACGAGCTATGGAGTTTTTAGACTGACGGGAAGTGTTAATACAATAACATTCAACTCATTAACCATCCGACATGGATATAGTTCATCATCAGGCAACTATTATGGTGGTGGTATTTATAATGTTGGAGATTTGTTTCTGAACGACTGTATGGTTACCGCAAACCGCTCGTACTACTCTGGTGGTGGAATTCATAGTGCAACAAACTCCTCTCTGACGATACGGAACTCAGTTATTATGGGGAATAGAGCTCCTAATAGTTATGGTGGCGGCGGTCTCTATATCAATAGCACCGCGATAATTGAAGATAGTACAATCAGCGGGAATAGTGCCGTGTATGGTGGTGGTATCAACGCATATTTCAACGCAGATATTACCGTTCGTCGTTCTACCATTAGCGGTAATACCGCAAGTGGCTCGGATGGTGGTGGTATTTACATATACACAGGAAAGGTGGCTCTCTATAACTCTACCGTTAGTAACAATTTTGCCTACGATGAGGATAGTGACGGTGGCGGTATTTATACGGTAAACAACGCTAAGGTAACGCTTAATAATTCAACGGTCAGTGGTAACTTTGCCGCTAATCGAGGTGGCGGTATTTTTAATACTTCTAGTTGCCGAGTTGAGATGAAAAATACGCTAATTGCTGATAATCATGTTGGTAGTGATCAAAATGACTGTTATGGCGTGCTTGATAGTTATGGCTACAACCTCATTAGCAACTTGACCTATTGCGCTATTGGAACAGACAATTCAAACAACATTCTTGGACTCGACGCGCGTCTCAATCCGCTTGCAACAAATGGCGGACCAACGGCAACTCAGGCAATTGAAGATTCAAGCCCCGCTGTTGATGGCGGAAGTTGTCTAGACCTTGATGGAAATCCTATTACTCAGGATCAACGAGGCATTGGCAGACCACACGGCGACACCTGTGATATTGGTGCCTACGAATATAACGGTGAAATTCCGGTGAAAAAGTTTGCCTGCTGGGATCAAAACGAAAATAGTATCTGTGATATTGGAACAGAGGATTTTAACGGTGACGGCGATTGTACGCCAACAGACTGCAAAGGCGAAGATGGAATGAATTGTTGGGATTTGAACTTGAACGGTGTGTGTGATTCTGCAACAGAAGATCAAACAGGAGAGGGGCAGTGTACCATTCTTGACTGTCGTGGCACAACAGGTGTTCAAGGATTTGCCTGTTGGGATGTTAATGCAAACCATATTTGTGACGGTGCCGAAGATAGCGACAGCAGTGGATATTGCAATGTAAATGATTGTCGAGGAATCGATGGTTTCAACTGTTGGGATCTTGATCAAGACTATATGTGCGACCCGATTGAAAACAAAAATGGTGATGCCGATTGTAGCGTCCTTGATTGTCAAGGCTCGCAAGGTGATCAGGGGCTTACCTGTTGGGATATGAATGGTAACGGAAGTTGTGATGTAGCAAGCGAAGACCTCAATAGCGACGGGCTTTGCAACCTGATTGATTGTCGAGGAGCGCAGGGAATTGATGGCTATTCATGTTGGGATTTGAATGTGAACCATATTTGTGACCCAAGTGAAGACAGCAACAGTGATTTGGTCTGTAATGTTCTTGATTGTCAGGGTGCAAATGGCTCAGACGGCTCTAATGGCTCTGATGGATCAGACGGAGCGGACGGCGCAGATGGCGCAGATGGATACACTTGCTGGGATCTTGATGATGACTATATTTGCGACCCTTCAGAAGATAAAAATGGTGATGATGTTTGTACGACCGCTGATTGTAAAGGTGACAGCGGAATTAGTTGCTGGGATATTAACAGCAACAATGTGTGTGACCATGCCACCGAAGATTATGATGCAGATGGCGACTGCGATGTACAAGATTGTAAGGGAAGCTCAAATGGGTACAGTTGTTGGGATTTGAATATGAATCATATCTGTGATGGCAGTGAAGATGTTGATGGAGATTTGGATTGCACCGTTACTGACTGCCGCGGAGCAGACGGCGAAAATGGAAAAAATGCAATGGTAAAAGTCACTGATGAGCCAGCGGGTGTGAACTGTGCAACTGGTGGAAAAAAGGTTGAAAGTGGGATAGATCTTGATAATAATACCGTTCTTACCGAGGACGAAATACAAAACACCGAATACATTTGTAACGGAGAAAACGGTAGTGACGGCACAAATGGCACAGACGGAAGTGATGGAACGAATGGAACAGACGGCGAAGATGGGAGTACCGGAGCAGACGGCAGTGATGGCACAAAAGGCGATACAGGCGATGGTGGTGCCGCAGGAACAGACGGAAGTGATGGCAGTGATGGAGAGGGCGGTTCAACCTCACTCGTTGAAGTTAACAACGAAGAGCCAGGAAGCAACTGCGCCGCTGGTGGAAAACGGATAGATAGTGGAATTGATGCCGATGAGAGTGGACAACTATCTGAATCAGAGATAAAAGAGACCAGTTATGTCTGTAATGGTGTTGACGGAGATTCGGGTATTGATGGAGCGAAAGGGAGCGGTTGTAGTATTGTGACGACTGACGAAAGTGAGGGGAACTTACTTGCGGCTCTGTTGATTGGATTGCTTGCGTTGTTGGTGTTTAGGAGGAGATTGAGTTAGATAGGACGGTGTCATTCCGATGCACTATTTGTGCGTTGGTTTGATACCTCCGTTAAAACAAAAAGGAAAAAAGAGACAATGATGATAAGCATGTTTCTTCCCAGCCCGCTGGGCGTGGGCTAAGATAGCGCGAGCCTTCAGCCCGCAATAAACTACCAAAGTCCTCACCGTCTGAAGGACGGTGTTACCTTAGCCCGCGGTTGTAGACGGAGTCGTAGGCCCGGGGAGAAAGATTCGTTGGTCGGGAGGGGTCAAATCGTCACATTTCTTCAAAATATAACGAAATTACCCCGTCCCGATATCTCTACGAGTTAAGTAGTGCCAACGCAGCTCTGATTCCATCTGCCGCACTTGAAACAATTCCGCCAGACCAGCCACTTCCCTCGCCGCAGACAAAAAGGTTGGGAAATCCTTCAATAGAACCTGATTTTGTACGAGTTACTTGAATAGATGAAGATGTTTTTGTTTCAAGTCCAATGATGTTTCCGCTAGAAAACCCTGGAACTTTATGGTTAAAGTCAACAAGTGCCTCTCTGATTCGTGAAGAGATTTTGTGTGGAAGGAGTGCGTCAAAATCTGATGGAATCAAACTGAAGGGGTAGCTTGATTTAGAGAGTGATGAGGCGATTTTACTCTCTAAAAACGCTGCGATTGTATTGGCTGGTGCGTCATATCCACCAGTTGCTTTAAATGCAGACTGTTCAACTCTATCAAGATACTCCATCATTCCTTCAGCTGATATGTGTGGGTTTATATCTTCAGGCCGAATGGTGGCGACGACTGCTGAATTGGCAAATTGTCCATCGCGAGCGTACAGACTCATCCCATTTACGATGTTTCGCTCAGGAAAAGCTGTTGCTGGGACGATTTTTCCACCGGGGCACATACAAAATGTGTAGACTGCCT
>JAGLDR010000103.1 GCA_023145475.1 bacterium | reverse complement strand
TAGAATTATAGTCAGGTGATGTTACAACAGCTCTATTCCCACTTATTGCAACCTTATCCGCAAAATAGGGGTCAAGCTCTGGATGGAGAATGATTTTATATCTCTCTTCATACAGACTTCCCTCTTCACTGCCTTTCTCAAACAGCGCGACAGCGCCATTATAGGAAGAATGCCAGGGCATTCCAGCCATTACGGAGCCATTATCAATCGTAAGTGATGAAACTATCGAATCCTTGTCATCATAAAGAATTGTAGCCGTTTTTTTCCATAGATTAGTATCGTCACCCCTCCTCGTAAATATAAAAACAGGATTTTTATAGTTGCTAAAAGAACGACTAGAAACAGCAATAACGCCATCCTTCAGTGCGACATATTTGGCAATGCGCCCGTACTCTGTCTCACCCTCAAATCGTTGCACTTCTCCCCAATTATCCAGACCACCTTGATCCTTTTCAAAAATATAAAATGCCCCTTTTTGAGATTCATCATAAGGAGCACCCACCACAATTGTATCGCCATCAACGGCGAGCGAAGCAGCAAAAGAGGCACTAAAAGGCATCTCTATTTTTTTCACCAAACCCCACGCACCCTTCCCACCACTATTCTTCTCAAAAAGATAGACCGCCATATCTCCGTCTGTACCGACAAACACTCTATCTCCGTCAGAGACAACCGATAGTCCAAACCCAAAAGAAGAAGAAAATGATATCTTTTTCTTTTCACCCCAAACACTCTCGCCACCTTCGTTTTTTTCAAAAATATAGAGTGCTCCGCGGCTCATATTTTCACGAAATGCCCCCACAAAAACAGTATCTCCAACGAGAGAAACAGCACCACCAAAATCGACACTATAGGGACGAGAGATACTTTTGACCTTCTTCCACACATCTGAAGCACCATCAGAGCGTTCAAAAATATGTACTGTTCTTTCATCAGGAAGAGCGACAACAGCCCGATTTGCGTCTATTCCAACCGTCACAGATGAAAAAGGGGCACCAACAGGAAGGTGTGCCGTTCTTTCCCATATTCCAGAGACGCTATTGTAGCGAAAAATATGGGCACCACCAATAGAGCCAACAATAAGCGTTCCATTATCCGAGTCAATAGAATCACCAAATGACTTGTCACTATTTGATGCAAGTTTTTGCTGTAAAGCAAGCGTTCCCGAACCACCACCGAGAAGTGAAAAAGCGAACAAAACAGGCATAAATAGATATAGATAGTTTTTTAAAAATCTTCTCATTGCCACAACCTCTCAAACCTCATAAGTACACCTTCACTCTATTATCGTTTTTACAAAGAAAATATCAAGAGCTAAATTCTAGTATACAAGTTCAGCCAATTATTCCTGCGCCAACCACCACATCACCGTCGTAGATAACGGCTGCTTGCCCTGGCGTAATTGAGAGTTGCGGCTCATCAAAAACCACGCGAAAAACGCCTCTTTCGGTTGGCGAAATCGTTGCTGATGCAGGCCTGTGTTGCTGCCTGATTTTAACGCTTGCTTTTATCGGTTTCAGGGGCGTATCAACGGCGATAAAATTACACTCTTCAAGTGTCATCTCGCTGTGCAGCAAAAGCTCTTTTGTGCCGGTATGAATCACATTTTTCTGCGCGTCAATTCTGGTAACAAAGATAGGATATCCAACTGACGGAAGTCGTTTTCTCTGCCCAATTGTATAGTTTTCGATACCGTTATGGCTTCCTATGACTTTTCCATTTGCGTCAACGACATCACCACTTTTCGCGTCAGATGAAAAGAGCAGACGATAGTGCCCACCCATAAAATCCTGACTTTCAGCTCTATCAGCCTGCGGAAGCGCAGCCCGCATTGCAAGCTCTCTCACCTCTGGTTTTGTATAGCTACTCAGAGGAAAAAGGGTGCGTGAGAGTTGCTCTTGCGTCAAAAAACCAAGGAAATAGGTTTGATCTTTAGCGTCATCAACCGCTTTATACAAAAGATATCGTTCTTTCTCACTGTCGTACTCTATTTTTGCGTAGTGTCCTGTTGCGAAGTAGTCAATTTTTCCAATTTTCTCTTCGGCTGCTCGGTAAAGTTCGCCAAATTTTATCACTCGATTACAACGAACGCACGGGTTTGGCGTGCGACCTTTTTTGTATTCATCAACGATATAGGAGGTGATATTATCGACAAAGACTTCGCTTAAATCAACAACTATATGCTCTATTTCCAGTGTGTCGGCAACCGCTCTTGCAAGTGCTATGCTTTTGTCTTCGTGTGGGCCAAAACAGGAGTTTTCTGGCAACGACATTCCATCAAATTGGCCGTTGTATAGCTTCATCGTGATGCCAATAACGGTGTGCCCCTGCTCTTTCAACAAAACTGCGGCAAGAGATGAATCAACACCACCACTCAAACCAACTGCAACTAGAGCCATTTTATCACCTCACTGAACGCACGACTTTCCTCGTTGCGCCATCTCCATAATATGTTTTTCAACTTCTTCTGCCACCGCTACATCATCTAATTTCAGTATCAACTCTCGATTTCGGTAACACGCTGAAGCTGTCCAGTTCATTGAGCCAAGAATCGTAGTTTTTTTATCAATTACTGCAATTTTATCGTGTAATAGCATATTTCTTCCATTGACAAATCGGTTATCATAGCGAGCGTCAGCACCGTGATAGCCGGCTCGAAGGCAGACATTTTTGTTCACAATTTTATCACTTCCACTCCAGTCATCAACCACCAGAGTTACGGGAACCTTGCGTTTAATCACCTTCATAAGTGCCGTAAAAAGAGGGTTTCGAGGCGTAACAGTGTAGAGTGCCACACTTAAAGATGTTACACTCTTTTTGATTTCTGTTCCAACTGCTCGACACGCACCAGGACTGAAATAAAGCACACCTTTTTCAAAGGGGCATCCATCTACACATTTTCTTCTGAAAATATTATCTTCTAAATCGTCTACCTCTTTTTTTAATATATCGGCTAAAAGAGGAACATTGTTCAGCAACAATGCAGTATTATTATGGTGAATATTTGATATATTACCCGTGGTAACAACAACATCTTTCCCATCTTTTATCACAAATTTCTCATGTAAAATACCTTTTGAGGGCGATCTCAGAAAATAGTGCATCTTTCCGACCAATAAATTGCTCTTTTTTCCACAAATCAGCCGCACCTTTACGCCACGCTCTGCCGCTGTGCGAAGGGTGATCATCAGAGGACTTTCAGAGCAGGTAAAACTGACAATATCGACTGTTTTTTGTGCATTTTTGACTGTTTTTTGTAAAACAGCAATAATTTCTTCATCAAAATAGAGTGATGAACCTCTGTTTTTCTCATCATATTCACGGTGAACAGGAGGTGGCTCTTGCTGCGAAGAGTAGTGGTAATAGCTATATAAAAGTGCTACAAAAAGAATGAGAAAAGGTTCAAAACGATAAAAGACCTTTTTCACTACCGTTTAACCCATGAAAAGAGTTCTACATAGATTGACTCTATCAAAGAGTGATACTCCTCTGGCGCGCTCGCACAGAGTGTTTGCAGAATCGCTTTCTCCCGCTGGCTATCTTCAACATCAAAATTTTGCCGCTTCTTCTCTGCAATGACCTGTTTGGCTATATGCGCTCTTTTAAGCAAAAGGGTGACAATCTCATCATCAAGCTGGTCGAGCCGTTTTCTTAAAAT
The DNA here is from genome assembly GCA_023145475.1 of bacterium. Classification (GTDB taxonomy): domain Bacteria; phylum UBP6; class UBA1177; order UBA1177; family JAGLDR01; genus JAGLDR01. The sequence continues at coordinate 19,815 of JAGLDR010000103.1, read as the reverse complement.
ATCAATCTCTATGCGCTCCATCGTTAACTATCCATCTGGTTATGAACAAAATCGACAAGCTGAGAAATTCGTTTTTGCATCGCTAGAAACTTTTCAGGAATGAGTGCCTGAAAACCATCAGAAAGTGCCGATGATGGATCTGTGTGAACTTCAACCATCACACCATCTGCACCAAGTACAACTGCCGACTCAGCAACAGCAGGGATATATGTTGGAACCCCTATCCCGTGTGACGGATCAAGAATAACAGGAAGGTGAGAAATATGTTTATAATGAGGAACTGAGGCGATGTTTATATCATTTCTAAATGCTGAATCGAATGACTTAATCCCTCGCTCACACAAGATGACATTTTCATTCCCGCCACTCAACAAATATTCGGCACTCAACAAAAACTCCTCTGCTGTTGCGGAGGGTGAGCGTTTCAATAGTATTGGTTTTTTTGTCGTACTGAGCTCTTTTAGCAGTGCATAATTTTGCATATTTCGAGCGCCAACCTGAATCACATCAACATATTCCATAAAACTGTCGATATTTCTAATGTCTGAGATTTCGGAGATACACTTCATATTATGTTCACGAGCGGCACTGTTTAACAGTCGCAACCCCTCTACACCCATTCCTTGAAAACTGTAGGGAGAAGAGCGAAGTTTAAATGTTCCACCTCGCAACATTCTTACGCCACTTTTGCTGAGCAATGAGGCAATCTCTCTGATAGACTCTTCACTTTCAACGCTGCACGGACCAGCAATTGTGCAGAATCCGTCACCAATTCTCACTCCATCACCAAGATCCACTACTGTTTTCTCACGAAATTCCTTGGTAACAAGATAGTATGGCGCAGAAATCTTAAGAATTTTATGAACACCTTTAAACGAGCGGAATCGTCCAAGATCCTCTGTGGTAAAATCACCAAGAACAGGAATAAGTATATATTTTGCACCGGGTAGCACAGAATGGGTGAAACCATTGTTTGCGAGCACATCAGTAATATTACGAATAGTTTCTGCTTGCTCATCTTTTTTTAGTACAATTATCATCTTTTGCTCCCTACAATCTCTTTCATCTCAGAAAAGAGAGTATCAACGGTACTCCATGCACGCTCAGTTAATTCGCTCATCTCTGCTCGTGTTATAGGAGCCTGCTCTGCACTCCCTTGAACCTCTATAATACCACCAGCGTCATCAAATACAAAATTACAGTCACTTCCTGCTTTTGAATCTTTTTCATAATCTAAATCAACGACTATTGCATCATCAACAACACCTGCACTGACGGCACCAATCCAGCGAACGACAGGAGTTTTCTCGACACGCCCTTCCGCTTTTAATCGCTCACCTGCCAACCACAAGGCACACATTGCACCATTGATTGCTGTTGTGCGTGTTCCTCCGTCAGCCTGCAAAACATCTGCATCTATTTTCAATGTCAACCCAGGAAAAAGAGTTCTATCCACGGCCATTCGCAGCGTCCGTCCGATAAGTCTCTGAATCTCTGCCGTTCGTCCACTTACACATGGTCTCTCTCGTCTTGCTCGCGGAGTTGTTGAACCCGGCAACAGCGAATACTCAGCAGTCAACCACCCTTTGTCATCAGCGACATGGTGTGGTGTCTTCTCTTCTAACGAAACTGATATCAAAACCTTTGTACGACCAAGTGAAACCAAAACACTTGCATAGGGATTTTCTAAAAACCCAATCTGAAACGACATTTTTCTCATCACAACCCTCCTCTTACAACTTCAATTCTATATCTCGCAAATAAAAATAACAATTTTATTTCCTCATACGGCACTCCGTGCTATAATACCCGCGCATTACAACTATGAAAAGGATTTTCTTGTGCGTGCTGTTATTTTTCTCTTCGTGATTGCAACTTTTGTTGCACCGCTTTCGCTCATGGCAAAACAGAATGGCGCTACTGTGCGACTCTGCTTTCAGAAAGATGATAACCCTTTTACTGTTGCGACTCAAAGCAAAAAAATTGCAATCGAAAAGGGCTTTATCCCCTATAAAGATGGATATACCTATATGATGAATATGCGCGTCTATGTTGATGGCGTCCCTCATACCTATGTTAAGCCATACAATGAATCATGCGTTTCACTTTTTCGTATACCATCAGGCAAACACACAATCTCTGCAAGTTTTCGTGCCGTAACCTATACCACTCTGCGCGTTACAAGTAGCTATACAAAAAAATTCAGAAACGGTCTCCTCTACGAACCAACCTTAGAGGTAACGCAAGGCTCTATGGCTCATATTGTTCTTAAGCAGATTTCAAATAAGATTCAAGTCTACGAATCGCTCACTAACAACCCTATTCCTCATTGTGAAACTTCCTGCGATATTCCCACATCAATTCCCATCTATTTTAAAGCACGAGATAACAGTCAAAAAATACCTTGTCCAACAGACTATCTGCTGACTGTCAAATCAGAAAAAGAGAAGAACTTGCCGTGCTATTCAGATAAAGAAATCCAAGCGTATTTGCATACCTATGTGAAAAAAGAAAATATTCTATGCAAACCAGATATTGAAAAAGCCTATTTTCGTATCTTTGGAGAAGGGTGTCTCATCTCGCTAGAATCGGATAGGAATGGGCTGAACTACCTTCCTCCAATGATGAAGATAATCCCCGCATCTGAAAGAAAATTCCACTATTTCCTTACTCTTAACGATGCAAAAAAGAAATATAAATTTAACGAACAAAAAACTGGTAAAAAGATAACTCCAGAGATGAATCAAGAAATTATATTTTCTGAAGAGAAGAAAACTGAGAAACAAGATAAATAGAGGTTATTATGAAGCTAAAAATCTTTCTTGTAGCATTGATTAGTATTGTGATTCTTATGATTGTGGGACAAAAACTTTTTGTCGACCACTCAACAAAACAGATGGTGACAACTATGCAGGAGAGGGTGACACTTGAGTCAGCTCTTTTCTCTCATTTTGTGCAGTTAGATGCCAATCAAAACATTAATATTACTGAGGATTTTGCAAGAGACAGTAACTTCATCAAAGCTTTTGATGCTGTTGCGTGGAATGCAAACAGAGCACTGCCAACTGACACACCAGAGATGGCTCAAACAAAAAAGGCAGAGCAAAAAAAGATTTATAACAACATTCAAGTTGAGTTAAATACTATTAACAAACTATACGATAAATCTGACATCCTTTTTCTTACCGATTTGTCTGGAAATATTATTGTTAAGAATTTAGACGGAGCATTTAGCGGTGTCTCTCTCGCCTCTGATCCAATTATCAAAACAGCGTTAAAAGGACAAGGAAATGTTGATGTTCTCAAAATAAAAGGCAAAAATTATATTGTTACTGCCGTTCCCTTTAAGAATGCAGAGGGAATAATCATTGGGGCATACTGCAGTGGCGATGAAATCAACTCAACAATGATAAAAGAGTATTCAACACACCTTGATGTTGGATCACAACTTCACTCCACTTTGACTCCTATATTTTTTGCAATTATAGAAAAAGAGACATTGCTTGGGAGCAACCTTCCTCCAGAATATCACACAGCCTTGCGCCAGGCTCTTCCCTCACACGCTGCCGAAATCCAAGTAGCAATTAAGGACGCGCGTTCTTATCCACTCACTGTTACACTCAAAGACGAGCAACTTTACACCGTTATATCAACAAGCAAACAGCTCAAAGGAAACAAAAATATAGTCCTATTGACGCTCTCCTCTTCAGATAAAATTCTTGACTCACTCGAAGCACGGCAACATACCTTTTTGATTATTGCACTGTTGATTGCTGTCTTTGCATTTATCTTCTCATTCTTGATTGATGAATCGGTACAAAAACCAATCACTCGCTTTACCGAAGGAATGCTTGAAATTATAAATGGCAACACTCGCTATCGTTTTAATAACGATGTTACAGGACTTGAAGAGATGCTCAACCAAAATGCCAATATGATGATTAGCGTTTTACAAAAAGAGAAAACCCCGGAACAATAATTAATAATACTTTTTACAGTACAGGAGAAAAAAATGAGTTCTTTTAGCACAATGAACAAGGCAATGCTTATCGGTAGACTTGGACAAGATCCAGAATTGAAGCATACCACAGGTGGCACAGCAGTCTGCAATTTTTCAGTCGCAACTGACTCAAGTTACAAACAAAATGATTCGTGGGAAGAGAAGACAGAATGGCACAGAGTTGTCGTTTTTGGAAGCCTTGCAGAAACCGTTGCAAAATATCTCAAAAAAGGATCAACCTGCTTTATTGAAGGACGCTTGCAAACACGAAAATATCAAGATAGAGATGGCAACGAGCGATCAACAACTGAGGTTGTTGCTCAGACAGTAAAATTCTTGGACTCTCGTTCATCCGCTCCATCTCAGGATCGTCAGTATAGTCAGCCTGCACCTGCCGCAGCGACACCAAAACCAACACCTCAAGCTGCACCTGCCGCTCCAGTTGAATCTCCTTCAATCGGACCAGTCGGTGATGATGATGAGAATTTACCATTTTAATGGGTAAATAATGAAGTCAGAGGACTTAAGACGGTTTCGGCAGTTTCAAATTCATCACAGGAAGAGGTTTTCTTAGATAAAGATAGTGATAAGATGCCATATTCTTCATCACTTTTTTGACATAATTCCGTGTCTGAAATATCGGGATATCTTCAATAAATTCATCAAGCTCCATCTCTTGCTTCTGATTAACCCACTTTTTTATTTTACGAGAGCCAGCATTATACGCACCAGCGGCAAGTGGCAATCGTTCATCAAATCTATTTAACAATCTTCGAATGTACAATGATGCAAATCGAATGTTGGTCAGTGGCTTCTTCAAATCGGCAACAGTCACTTTTCCATACCCCTCTGAACGGGCAAGAATCTGTGCAGTTGATGGCAAAAGTTGCAACAGTCCGATTGCGTAGCTACTACTGACCGCTTTGATATTGAAAAAGCTCTCCTGTCTCGCAAGCGAAAGCAAGAAGAGTGGCGGAACCTTATAAAACCCAGCATTCACCATAATATCTTCTTGAAACTGCAACGGATAGTGCTCCATCTGATACCGTCTTGTCGCCTCACTAATTGATGCAACTGAACGGAGCATTCGTGATGAAATGCGATACATTCCCTTTCGGTAGGTCGCATACGCAACGAGCAACCTATCAATCTCACTCCCTTTTTTGGTTACCTGCCCAGCTAAAGCGTGAATAACAGAGCGACTGACTGTCTGCTTTTTCTGCCCAAGGAGAGCCGTAATAAAAAGTGTTGTTGCCAAAATATCACTCTTCTCTTGCGCAACTTCGCCACCTTTCAAATCGATTGAAACATCGCCTCCAATTCTCGTATAGGCAAGTGCTCCATACCATGTTGCTGGAGCAAGGTGGTAACACTCTCGGTACAGCTGTTTTGCGGTTTCAACATCACCTAGTTTTGCAACTGTCCGCGCACGCCAATAGAGGGCACGACGAAAGGCGTAACTATTTGGATCAGAGCGCTTTTGTAAAAAAGTAATATATTCAGAAGCCTTCTGGAATTTTTTCATTCGCCACAACATCCAAAACTGTAAAAACTCCGAAATACCCCGTTTTTTATGGTCTGGAGCAAGTTCTAAAAGTTGTGTATAGAGTTGTTCAGCGACACCGAATTGACCATCAATCCGAGCCATATCGGCCGCATCAAAAAGTAGACCAGCAGCTTTTGATGACTGATTCAAAAGATTAAATCCTTTTAAGTAGGCCTGTTTTGATGCCTCATTTCTTCCAAGTGCCGCAAGTGAATACCCATAGCCACTAAAAAAACGAATAATGTCCGCCTCTGGCAACGAAACAAGCGTCTCCATATTTTTCTCAAGCGATTTATAGAGTTTTACCGCCGAGCCATGAATTCGCTGTTTGGTCAACGCCTTTGCTCGCCACACTCGACCTCTCCACGCAGAAACTCGCCCTTTTCTCAGATGAGGAAACCACGAATCAGCAAGCCGACGAGTCGATTTGTACCGCACTTTTTTAAAAGAGAGATGGAGCTTCCACAAACGAAACTCATTGTTCAAACTATTGGTTCGATAACTCTTCTCTTTTTGCGCTAAAACTGAATCAATCTTACCATAGGTCCACTCACCAAAAGTACACGGCAAATCATTAATAAAATCGAATGCCTCCTGATACCGTCCTTGATTGACTAACAGTTGCGTCTTCATAATGGTAAGCGATGAACTACAATTTTGACCATACTCTTCTAAAAAATCTTGTCGTGCACCACTATAATATAATTTCTTCAAATAGAGTGGGTAGAGTTTTTTTGAAAAGTGTTCACTCATTTCGGCCAAAATAATCCGGAGAAGGTGTGGATCTGTGCTATCCATTCTTTTTTGCATTAAGAGATATACCGCAACATCTCTTGCATTCCCCTTAAATTTTTTTGTGATAAAAGAAAAGAGAGCTGGCGTATCATTTTTCTCATCATTGAGCCGATTCAGAAAAAGAAGAACGCAGGCAAACTCATCATTATTGTCGCACAGCGCACTTTTTTCTTGCTCGCTAAATGCAAGATAGTACGCCTGTTTTCGTGCCATTGTCTCGCCTGGATCATTTTGCTCAAACTGCAATGTCAATGAAAAAAGGGTGAGTAGCGAAAAAAGCAACGACGACATCATATTTATATCCAACAACAATTCTAACGCTCTATGGTACTGCAGCGAAGGCAACAAGTCAATTTACTCTTGTTGACTATCTCCTTAAATTCATTACAATACCAGAGGTTTTTGTATTTAATAAGAGGATTGCCATGAAAAAGATTTTTTACACGCTTGCTCTACTACTAACAGTCTCTACCCTTTTTGCTGATCTGGGAACAGTTTCAGTAACGCACGATGGAAAAACGCTAAAATGGGAGGAGGGAAGTCGAGACTACTTCTTTATGTTTAAATCTCTTGTTACAAATGAAAGAGATGAGGCAACAACCAGTCCGAGTAATCCTCAGGCTGACACCTGCATCGACCTTAATACCGGTTCGACATACACGCTCTCTGCCACCGATATTCCAGAAGATGCCTATATTGAAGCTGCATATCTCACATGGATGGGCGGTATTGAGCCAACAAAACTCAATGATCCAACCGATCACGAGGTTACCCTTTCATTTACTAATACTGCAACACCAGCAGTTACAAACTCTGCAAATATAGTCGCATTCAAACAAGGAAAGCAGGGAGACCCCTCTACATTTGAATTTGAAATAGTGAGTGGCGGATCTGCTGGACAAGCTGTTTTTGCCTACCGTGCTGATGTTACTGACTTCTTTACAACAATCCACACTCTTGGAACAGAAAACGGTATCACTCTCTCAGGTATGGCACTGCTTGGAAATTATAATGTCAAGGGGATGGATTGTAGCGCGGCAAGCGAATATGTTACAACAAGTGGCGTAATCGGCGCGTGGGGACTCGTTATTGTCTATACCTCTGAAAAAATATCACCAAAGAAAATTTATATCTACAACGGCTTGCAGGCATACCGCTTTCAATCTCAAGATATTAATATTGCTGGCTTTCAACTTCCCGATGAGGCTGTGGTTAGACTCTCAATGATGGTTGGTGAAGGCGATCCTGGGCTTGCAATGGCAACGGATGCATCATTTCAGCCTGCAGACCCTGAAACATTGGCACTTTCTGGTCAATCTAATGCCGACTGGATTCAGCTAACCAATGATTGTAATGTTCCCTTTGGACAAGATAGCTCAGGTAATCCTTTTGACTATGTTGAAGTGTTTAACTCGATTTCAAGTGCATACGGATGGAACTCCGATACCGCTTTTTGTATTGGTGGCGATCCATACAATATCGATAAGACAAAAATTGAGTACGCTGTCGATGTTGATACATTTTTACTTGATTCAAAAAATGAGCCATTCAAAACACACTTGAAAAAAGATGATACCAACTTCTGGCTCAAAGTCAGTGCAAATCAAGATCAAGTTTATACAAATATGATTGTTCTTAGTGTCGATACAAAAAAACCAACATTTGACATTCCGCCACAGGAAGATACTCCAAGTGGTCGTGAGAAAAACTATTGTAGCTGTTCAACAGACGCTGATGCAGTCTGTGAAGATCGTCCTTTTTACTACACCGTTAAAATCCAAAACTGGGGTGAAAATATCGCAAACGGCGTTACAATTCAAGATACTCTGCCATCTGAAGTAGACTATATTCCTGGAACAACTGAATATTCCTCAGCATACTCGTGGGGAACCAAAAAAGGAACCAAGTGGAATAAGATTGATGATGGCGCTGATGGTGCATTTCCTCTCGATACCCCTTATACCGTTGCTGAAACAATGGGATATTGTGCTGATGGCACTTGTCCTGATACGATTCTTGTTCGTTTTCAAGTTCAACCAAAATCGGGACTTCCAAAACACGCAATTATTGCAAATACTGTCAAAATATCTGAAGCCGGTGGCGGTGCATATCTCTCTAACAGCTCGATTCCTATTCGTTTGAGATTTGGTGCATGTCCTCCAAAACCTGACTGTGAAGTTCCCGCAAAGGAAGACTGTTTGGGCATCGATATTATAGAGTGTAAAACAGATGAAGACTGTAGTGATGGATTCAAGTGTATTGATGACATCTGTATTGATCAAGGCGGTGGTGGAGACGAAACTCTTGTTACCGACTCAGAACTCACCTACAGCAGAGGAAAAGGCTCACCAGATGACGGAAACATTGGACTCATTCCAACACCATCAAACGAGATGATTCTTGCACGCTTTTCTCTCTATGATACGGCATCAGCAAAGGGCGATTTCAGTTTTGATAACATCTCTCTCTCGTTGCAGAAGACCAGTGCAATTCTCTTGACTAACATTAAACTTTACTACGATAAAAACAGTGACGGATTGCTCGACAGTGGCGACACGGAAATATCATCAATTGCTGAAGTAACAACAAATAACATGCCGCTTCCTATCACTAAAGATGCACGGCTTTTCGCCGCAAATAGACTGCACAACTTCATTATCAAAGGTGATGCGGAGTATGTTGGTCGCGTTGCATCTAACAATAAGATGGAAATTCTCATTAGTGGTGCAACCGCCATTCAGGCATCAGATAAAGGAACACTGAAAGTTAAAACTTCAGGAAGTCTTATGCTCGCCTCATGGAAATTTGAGCCAGCAAAAAGTTTCATTGTAACGATTGGCGACAAAGACCCCGCTGTTCCTGCTCCTAAAGATATCAACAATAACATTCCAATAATGCAACTCCGCGTGAAATCAACCGAAGGCGATGAGGCAATTACAGGAATCACTGTCAAGACAACGCAAGATTCTGAAAGATTTGGAGAGAGTATCTCTCAACTCTCTTTAGTGAGCGATGACAATGGCAACGGTCTGTTTGACGGTCAGGAAAGAGAGCTCGGAAGATGTGAATTCAGCACGGAAACAACTATCTGTACGATTACATCACTTAACATCACATTTGCAACAGCGGGCGAACAAAAGCACCTTCTTTTTGTTGCAAAACTCAAGCTTGGAAGTGATAAAACGGCACAAATTACCATCCCTGCAAATAAACTCACTCTTACCACATCGACTCCAATTTATACTCTCCCTGTCTCTTCAAAAATGTTTACAAATACCTGCGCACAAGGTGATGCCAGCTGTGATGGAAGCGACGGAACTAATACAAACACAATTGAAAAAGATGGGTGTTCAACACTCTTTATCGACTAAAACCACATTCTGTTCATAATCAAATCTATTTCTTTCTATCTCTTTTTTGCTTTGGCTCTCTTTTGCAGTATCATATCTTCGCATTTTATTTATGGAGGATACGATGACTATATATGCAGATGGAAACAGTGTTACAATTGATGATGTAATTGCTGTCGCACACAACAAATCTCAAGTTGCACTCTCTGAAACGACATGGGCAAACATAAGAAAATGTCGTGCCTTTGTTGAAGAGATTGCAGATGGCGATGCGCCCGTTTACGGCATTAACACTGGATTTGGTATGCTTAGTGATGTTAAAATTGAAAAATCACACCTCGAAGATTTGCAGATAAATCTCATTCGCTCGCACGCAATTGCCGTTGGTGACCCATTCCCCCGAGATGTGGTAAGAACAATTATGTTTTTGCGTATCAATGTACTTGCAAAAGGCTTTTCTGGCATCTCTGTTGCCACTCTCTCACTCCTTATTGATTTGTTGAACCAAGATATTTGCCCCTCTATTCCCTCACAAGGAAGCGTTGGCGCAAGTGGCGATTTAGCACCACTCAGCCACCTTGCACTTCTTCTTGTTGGCGAAGGATTTGTTATGAATCACGCCGGAGAGAGGGTGCTAACTGCTGAATATTTTATGCAACACGGCATCACACCTGTCCGCCTCAAAGCAAAAGAGGGTCTAGCGCTCATTAATGGCACACAGGTTATGACAGCTGTTGCTGCGATGACGATAGAAAAGGTGCGAAAAATTGCCACACTCAGTGATATTGCACTTGCGATGACCATTGATAGTATTCAAGGGAGTCTCAAACCATTTGATAAAAAAGTGCATGAACTTCGCGCGCACAAAGGTCAATCAGAGACGGCACAAAACATCAGAACACTGCTTGCAGACTCTGAAATAAACCAATCTCACCACCTCTGCACAAAAGTGCAAGATGCCTACAGTTTGCGCTGTGCACCTCAAGTTCATGGCTCAATTCGTGATGCTCTCCGTCATGTCGAAGCTGTTGTAACTGTTGAAATTAACTCATCAACCGACAACCCTCTGATTTTTCCTAACGAACGAGAGACAATCTCTGCAGGAAACTTTCATGGAGAGCCAATAGGACTGGTGATGGACTATCTTTCTGCAGCTGTGAGCGAGATTGCAAGCATATCAGAAAGACGCATTGAACAACTGATAAACCCCATTTTTAACGACCATATTCCGGCATTTCTTGCCCCTAAAAAAGGGCTCAATAGTGGTTTTATGATTGTCCATGTTACAGCGGCAAGCCTTGCCAGTGAAAACAAGACACTCTGCTTTCCTGCAACTGTCGATTCTATCCCAACATCCGCAGGAAAAGAGGATCATGTCAGCATGGGAACAACGGCGGCACGCAAAACGGCAATGATTGCCGAAAACAGCTTCAAAGTGATTGTACTTGAACTGCTTTCAGCTGCGCAGGCGCTTGATTTTAGAAAACCACTGCGCTCTTCTGATGCTATTGACGCAGTCTTTCAAGAAATCCGTAAAGTTGTGCCGTTTATGAAGGAAGATTACTTTATTAGTCCACAATTTGAAAATCTCTATAATATTGCTGAGTCGCTGATTGCAGTGGCAGAAGAGAAGTGTGGAAAGTTATTGTAAACTCTCTCATTCTGACTGAATCCACCCATCAAACTCGTATTTTTCAGCTCGTTTCACCACTTGCTGATACTCTTCATCGGTAACTTTTCGTGATAACCCATCCATTTTGAGAGCTTTAAACGCGGGAAAGTATTGATTCATAAGGCTGATTTTAAAATCAAGCCCCTGCTCTCTCTCTCTTTCGAGCATATCCATAACATCAAGTGAGTTTTGTATGCTTCCTGGGAGGACAAGATGGCGAATAATTAACCCTTGCTTAAGAATACCCACATCATCTTCAATCCACGGAAGTGGCCGAACGGAAAAATCGTGCAATACATCAGCAATTTTAGCTGGATAGTCAACAACATTGCTGCACCGTTTTGCAAGCGCACTATCAGCATATTTCACATCAAGCAGAAAGATATCTGCAACCTTGCGAATCGACTGTAATATTTTGAGCTCAAAATAACCGCTACAATTCCATACAAGAGGTACAGATATCTCTCTCCGCATCGAAATAAGAGCATCAACAAGAGGAAAAACATAGTGATCAGGCGTTACAAAGTTGAGGTTATGCACCCCCTTTCCTAGCAAATCTCGCAATTTCTGCATAAAAATAGTTTTTTGGTAGATATTTCCATTGTTATTGTGGCTAATTGGCCAATTCTGACAAAAAACACAGCCAAGATTACAGCCAGAAAAAAAGACATTTCCAGCACCATTCCAGCCACTGACAGGTGGCTCTTCACCATCATGAACGGCAAAACTTGCAACTTTAATGCCGTCTTCAAGACGGTGACATGGCGGATTCCCGTTGACAGTATGACATTTTTTAGGACAACATTCACCGCTCTCCCACGCCTCTTTTAGTCGCTGCAAAAGTGGGGTTATTTCGCTGTCAGATAAGGTGTTTAGAAAGTTTTGCATAGTAAAGTTGGAGTTTTTCAAACTCCTCAATTTTGAAAGAATCATAGAGCGGAGAATCTTGATATCTATCTTTTTTAAGCAGAAGAAGTGCCATTAAAAATAGTACCTCAATACTTTTCATCTCAGAAAAATTATCTGACTTCATTAAAAGGTTTATTTTGCTCAGAAATTTTGAATGTTTCCGTTCAAACATCTCTGCAATTTTACTATCAACAAGTGAAATTGTATCGCCCTCTCGATAGAAAAAAGAGAGAAGGTAATCTCGCCCAGAATACCATGATACAGACTCATCCTCATCTGATTTCCAGTGAACCTTCTCACCAGTTGGGAAGAGCACCCCACGACGCAGAAAAAAGAGTGACGGTGAATAAATCATTAACTCCGCAGGTCTCATATCTCTTCGTGTAGCAAAGGTTTCGCCACCACCTAAATCATAATGATATATAAAGAGAAGGTTGAAAAGCTCTTGCCAAAACAGTGCGTCAGGAATATGCCTTCCTACAATGTAGAAAATCTCCTCCTTAAACTTTTTAAGATGCGCCTCCTCCTCTTCTGAAAAGGTGCTAAAAACCTGTGTTCGGAGTTCTTCCATCAATATTTTCGCACATAAAGTGATTTACCATCAACAACGGTACGGAAGACAGCACCCTTCACCTGAAATCCGTGAAATGGAGTGTTGCGCCCTTTCGAAAGGAACATATTTCTATCAATTGTCCACTGATAATCGGGATCAAAAATGGTAATATCAGCTGAACTTCCCACACTCAAATCACCACCATCAATCGAAAGAATCTCATATCCTTTTGTCAGCAATTCAACAACTCTTTTGAGTGATAGAACACCACTGTGATAGTGCCGCAAGAGGAGAGCAACAGCAGTTTCAAGGCCCACAATTCCTGGAGGTGCCGCATAAAACTCAACATTTTTCTCTCGCTCGTGATGAGGTGCATGATCAGTAGCAACAACATCAATAACACCATCAGCAACAGCGGCAATTAACGCCTCTCTATCTTTTTGAGAACCAATTGGTGGATTAATCTTTGTATTGGTATCATAACTGCCAAGCGCTTCATCGGTCAATGTCAAATAGTGTGGTGTTGTCTCTGCAGTAACCTTCACACCTCGTGATTTGAAAAAACGAATCAGAGCAACAGATGGCTCCTTACTGACATGCGCAATATGAACAGAAACACCAAGATATTCAGCCAGCAGGCACTCCCTCGCAATCACAACCGATTCACTCACAGATGCGACGCCAGGCATTCCAAAAAGTGTTGAATGGTCGCCTTCATTCATCTGACCATCGCCAACAAGGTCTTGATCCTCAGCATGAGAAATATAGGTAAAATTAAAAGATGATGCGTACTCCATAACACGGCGGAGCAATCCGCTATTTTTAACAGGATGTCCATCATCAGAAATAGCAACCGCACCAACTGCTTTCAAAGCACCAATAGATGTCAATGCCTCACCCTTGCTCCCTTTTGTTGCAGCAGCAATAGGATAAAGTTTAACCCCATTTGCCTGAGCCGCCTTTGCAAGGAGAGAGGAGACAATCTCTTCATTATCGGTTATTGGATTGGTATTTGGCATTGGACAAACAGCGGCAAACCCACCGGCAGCAGCAGCGGCAAGCCCAGATGCAATCGTCTCTTTATACTCATATCCTGGCTCTCTAAGATGAACATGCATATCAATAAATCCAGGAGAAACAACCATATCTGAGGCATCAATAACCTCATCAAAATCGCCAGAGATATCCCCTTCAACCACTGATTTTATCTTGCCATTTTCAATCAAAACAGCGCCAACAAAATCAATCTTATTACGCGGATCTATAATGCGTCCATTTTTAATAAGTGTAATCATAATTGAGTTCCTCCCAAAAGCAGATACAAGACAGCCATTCTGACTGAAACACCGTTAGAAACCTGTTCTAAAACAACAGATCGACCGCCATCCATCAAACTATCTTCAATCTCGACTCCACGATTCGCTGGACCTGGATGCATAACGATAGCATCAGGCTTTGCATAGTTTAGAAGCTCTTGACGAAGACTGTAAAAACGGGCGTATTCACGGGCATTTGGAAAGAGAAGGTTGCTTGCTCTCTCATTTTGAATTCTCAAAGTCATCAAAACATCGGCATCAACAACCGCTTTTATTGGATCTGGCTCAACCTCTGCACCCATTGCGGTAATTCCTGGAGGAATCATTGTTGCAGGACCTGAAACAACCACACGAGAACCAAGTTTAGTCAAAAGATGAATGTTACTCCGCGCAACTCGGCTGTGCGTAATATCACCAATCAAAACAATTTTAAGACCGTCCAATCTTCCTTTATGTCGTTTGATAGTAAAGGCATCAAGTAGTGCCTGCGTTGGATGCTCGTGGAAGCCATCGCCTGCGTTAATGATGGCACAATCCATTACATCAGCTAAAAGATGGGGTGTTCCAGCAACAGCGTGACGAATAATCAAAGCATCAGGTTGCATCGCTTGCAAGTTCAATGCTGTATCGGCAAGTGTTTCACCTTTTTGAATGGCACTTGTTGAAACAGAAATATTATAGGTATCAGCACTTAACCGTTTTTCTGCAACTTCAAATGACATCTTAGTTCGTGTTGACGGCTCTGCAAAAAAGTTAATAATTGTCTTTCCTTTTAAGGTTGGAACTTTTTTAACTTGCCTTCTATTTATCTCTTCAAAACTTTCAGCAGTTTCAAGAATCTGCTCAATTTGATCCCGATTAAGGTGTTCAATTCCTAAAAGATGTTTCATTGTTAGTGACTCCTTGTCTTATCTTTTTGTCCAATTACTACTCTATCTTCTTCATCAATATTGTTAAAGTAGACAGCAACAGCCTCATCTTGTTTTGTCTCAATTGTCTTCCCAACAAAATCAGCTTGAATCGGCAACTCTCTGTATCCTCTGTCAACCAAAACAGCAAGCATAATCGAGCGAGGACGACCATAATCCATCAGTGCATCAATTGCTGCACGAACTGTTCTGCCAGTATAGAGCACATCATCAACCAAAATAATATGATACTCTTCTGGGTTAAACAGTAACTCACTTGGACCAACGGCTGGAGCCGCAAGGCTTTTGAAAAAATCATCACGATAGAGAGCGATATCAATCTCGCCTTTTGCCAAAGTTACCTTTTCAATCTTTTCAATTCTTTCAATAATTCGTTGTGCCAGATAGACTCCGCGTGTTCGAATACCGACAATCGCAACATTTTGACGAGAGCTTACCTTTTCGATAATTTCATGCACCATTCTGTTGATAATCTTGTCCATCTCACCCGCATTCATAATCTCTTTGCTGACAAGCAATTTCTTTCTTTTCATAGAGATACCTCGTTAGAATTTACTGGCTACAAATGCTGCTTGCAATGATATGACAAAGTCAACGGTGGTCACTTCGACACCAAATATCTGCATTGTATCTGTATACTCTGCGTTCAAAGTCACCGCATCCGTATCATCATCTTTTTCAATTGCGACAGTCTCAACAGAGATGATTCTATCATACCCTTTTTCAATAATTACACTGTTCAACTCTTTTTGAACAGCCTCTTCACCATGCTTTGTTGCATATTGTGCGACAGCCTCTAAATCACTCTTTAGAAAATAGTTGGTTGCCCATGGCTTACTCGCCTGCCACCCAACATAAATTACAAGTAATCCAAACAAGAAAAATAGTGGTCCTCTCATGGTTTTCCTCCCAGAATAGTAAAAGACACCTCTTTTTTAGCAGAATTATGTGGTAAAGTCAATCTTGAGAGTGAATAATATGCTCTGCTACCGCAAAGAGAATATTAACACCGTAAGGAATGACATTTGAAGATGGACAATAGTTCGCTGCGTGCAGTGGAGCGACAGTACGGCCCTCTTCTGCTGTCCCAAGCCAAAACATTAACCCACTGTATTTTCTAGTGAAATACCCAAAGTCCTCGCCTGTCATAGTTGGAAAGACTTTTTTAGCTATCATATCTACATCAGCTGCCGCATCAGCGAACAATTCGTATAAATGAGGGGTATTTACCGTCTCTATGTACTCTCCTTTTGCTTTAACAACACCGTGGCAACCAAATTTGGCTGCACTCGCCTGCACTGCATTCTCAATCACTTGCATTCCTTTTTCAAGCGTTACTGAGGAGAGCGCTCGAGCAGTTGATGAGAGTGTGCAACTGTCTGCAACGATATTTCTTGCCGTTCCTCCCTCTATCTTTCCAGAGTGAAAGAGAAAAAGCTGCACCGGATCCATACTTCGAGCCAACTGCAAATGAATTGATGAAAGAGCGTCAGCAGCAGCAGCTATTGCATCATTTCCACGGTGGGGCATTGCCGCGTGTGATGATTTTCCACTAAAAACTAAATCAATCTCTTTGGGGACTGCCATAAAAATGCTATCATTTGAAGCAACTGTTCCAATTGGATAATCATCGGTTACATGCAAAGCAAAGGTAGAAGCAATCGTGTAATCATCAAACACTCCAGCATCAATCATCGCTTTTGCTCCACCACCACCCTCTTCTGCAGGTTGGAAGAGAAAAAGTAAATTCCCCTCAACTCCTTCATCTGCCACCTTATCAATCAATCCAAAAAGAATTGTCATATGCAAATCGTGGCCACAAGCATGCATCTTTCCACTATTTTCTGATTGCAAAAAATTACCAACATCTTCACTCACCGGAAGAGCATCCATATCTGCACGGAAGAGATGAAATGGCTGATTCCCACCATTTTTATATGCTATTAAAAGAGCGGTTTTATAGGGAGTCATTATAATAAATCGGTCATCCGATCCCACCCTTTCTTGCACTGCCATTTTAAGAATTTTTTGTGTTTCCACTTCACTCCACGCCACCTCCGGCGTTGCATGCAACAGTGCTCGCAATTCACTCAAATTATTGGACATCGTTATCTCCTCTCTCGCTGTTATCTGCATCATCGTCACCATCGCGCCATTGGTGACACGCTTCCACACTTTTAAACTGCTTTATCACCTGCTGCTTCAGAAAAAAAGCGGTAACACTTCGTCCGTCGGGGAGTGAATAAACGCCGCATCCTTGCCACTTTCCTTGAATCCATTCACCACTATAAAGTGAACCATCTTCATAGTGACACTCTCCCTTTCCACTAATAGCATTCTGCTTCATCTCGCCATAATACTGACTACCATCAGGAAGCATATATCCACCTTCTCCATGCATCTTTCCTTTATCCCACATACCACTATACTTTTGCCCAGAAGCAAACCAAAAGATACCATATCCATGCCGCTTTCCTAAACGCCACGCACCTTCATACTTTTCACCATTTTTATAAATCATCAAACCCTTTCCATCAGGAATCTCGCCCTTCATCTCGCCATAATATCCAGCTGCTTTTTTGGGAATCAGAAGAGTGATAGCCGTCTCTATATCCTCATCAGGTTGACTATCTTCATCGGGCAGAGATGAAGTATTCTTATTTTCAGCATCAATTACCACCGATTTCTTCTTCTCTTTCTCTTGGACAACACTCTTTTTCTTTGAGGAGACGGGGCGCTCCCGAAGAGCTTGAATTCGTCTATCACCAGAGAGAATAAACCACATTGTCAGCACCGTTATAACCACTACAACTGCCGTTTTCGGAAAACTCACTCGCTGTTCCTCTTCTCGTTTTATCGAAATCATTGTAACAATTTTGAAATCTAATACAATGAAATAAGATATAATGCATCTTTCCTGCACCCTCTCAACAAACAAACGACTTGCATTTTGTGTAGCTTTTCTTATAATTCCTTGATGTGTGTTGTGTAAACAAAATCACGGAGGTTTTTACCCATGAACAAGCTGCTACTTTTACTCATCTCTTTTGCGTTATTATTCACCATTTCATGTACTGGCGAAGAGGGCGATACAGCTGCTGACACTGGCAACAGTGCTGACACCGCCGATAGTGCAAATTCAGCTGATTCTGCTGATACCGCAAATAGTGCCGATAGTGCCAATACAAGCGATTCCGCAGACAGTGCTGACTCGGCTGACACTGCCGATAGTGCAAACTCTGCTGATTCTGCTGATTCTGCTGATTCATCAGACACCAGTGACTCATCTGATACAGGAGAGCCTAATCCCTGTGATGAAGCTGGTTGGGGCGACAAAGATAGCGATGGTGATGGAATTATAAACTCGATTGACGGTTGTGAAGATAGAGATGGTGATGGTGTACCAAACTATCTTGATAACGATTCTGATGGCGATGGCTATTCTGACGCGGATGAAGCTGGCGACGATTTAAGCAATCCACGAAACAGTGATACCGACTCTAAACCAGACTTTCTTGATAAAGATTCTGATAATGATGGACTGAGCGACAAAGATGAGAAGGTTGAGGGAACGAACCCTCTTCTGAAAGATACCGACGGCGATGGTGATGATGATTTGGCTGAAATTGCCTACAATGACCAATATCCAGGCGGTGCTGACCCTCTTGATCCTGACAATTCAATTCCTGACCACCTCTTCTATATTATCCTTCCGTATGCCGATTCTGAAACTGAGGATGTTACACGAAAGCTCTCATTTGACACTTTTATTAGTAAAGTTGATGTCGCCGTTCTTATTGACCTTTCCGGCTCAATGGGCGAAGAGGCAGAAAACCTCAAAACAGGCATTAAAGATCAAATTATTCCTGCGGTAAAAGCAAAAATTGATGACGCCGGTTTTGCGCTGGTTCACTTTATGGATATCGATCCAATGGGTGCAACTGAAGCATATGTTGTTGATAGTCTCATTCATACCGATACTCAAATGATGATTGACGCCGTCGATGATCTACCTGAACTAAGTGGTGGAACTGAACCTCACCTCCTTAATTTGCAGGCAGCTTCTACCACGGATGGAATGCATGGGCAGATGACTGAAGCTCCAATGGGCTTCCCATCATATCGTATCGATATCAATCCTCCCGACTGCTCTTCAAAAGAGGGAACTGGTGGCGGACTCTGCTTGAGAAAAGAGTCAATGCCAATTTTTATTATGATTACAGACGAATCCTTTGATCCAAATGATTGGCTTGCTGATGGAATGACTGGCGCATGGAAGATGTGGGACTCTGCAATGGAGGCGATGACAAAAATTAATGCAAAATTTATTGGTGTGGATTCTTCAGGAAGCGACACCGTTTTAGACGATTTTAAATTGGTTAGCGAAAGAACTAGTTCTCTTGACTCAGCAGGAAAAAACTTTAACTTTATGGTTCCAGCTGATGGAAGCGGCGATGATATGTCTGAAAAGATTGCGGCGGCACTCGATTCACTTACCAGCTTTGTTAAAATGGATGTAAATGTCGGCTCAGACAGCCTTCAAGAGTGTAATGGCACCAATGTAAAAGAGTTTGTTAAGTCAGCAAAACCGCTTGAAGCTATTCCTCCAGGAAATGTTAATGGTATGGATGATACAACTTTTCTTGGCGTTGAACCAGGAACAACGGTGAAATTTGATGTTCACTTTTTCAATGATTTCTGTACTAACAACACCTCTCAAGAGTTGATTTTTAATGCTGAAGTTA
>JAGLDR010000102.1 GCA_023145475.1 bacterium | reverse complement strand
TTTTTTTGCGAGTGGTTCTGAGATTCTTACGGCGACTGACATTTGACTCCTTCTCATATAAAGCCAGTTGCATTACACCACAGTTGTTACAGATTGCAACATGAGCTTTGCTGGTAATGGTTTTGTGTGGAATTGAGTTGAAGCGTCGTCGTCGGAGTTTTATAACTTTTTATTCAGGGTTATCTTGCATGAAGTCCCAAAAGTCACTATCAAGTTTTTTAATTTCTATTGTTCTCTCAGGTTGCACTCCTAGGTTAAAGTCGTAAATATATTGCGCCAATCGATCTCCATTGATTAACACAATCTTAGTAGTTGAGTTTAAGCTTTCAGCATATTGATACGCGCCTTTTGTGAAGTCAGATGTTGTAATAAAAACTCCTTTATCTGATTGAGCAACAGCTAAAGCACCAACAAATTTTTGAATATCTTCTCTCGGGACATTGTTATGTACTGCATATCGTTTTGCTTGAATATTTATTCTTCCAAAACCAAGAACATCTTCTCTGATTATTCCATCAATTCCTTTATCATTAACATATTGAGTAACTTCTCCAGAGTTTTTTATTTCACCACCATAACCCATCTTTTGTAAAAGAATAACTACAAGTTTTTCAAATTCTCTTGGTGTTTTAGATAAAATAGTATCTAGAATATCACGATAAACGGATTTTTTAATTCCATCAAATGATTGGTAAAGTGATTCTTCGGGTGTTAAATCTGAATTCAAATCTTCAGACAGTTCCGTTTTCACTTTATCTTTCTTCTTGTTTGGCTCTCTTTCACTAATTTTATTGTTAACATATTCTCGAAGTGAACGAGGGTTCTTTAATATTTTCGTTCCTTGCTCACTTATTTGGTAGATTCCTCTTCTGGGTTTCTGAACTAGGCCAGCCATATTCAAATAGCTAAGAGCCCATTGAATTCGATCTACAAAAATTGGGCCATTACCACTTGCATACATTTGAAGATTTTCTTCTTCAGAAAGGTTGAAAACAGGAGCTAATAAATCAACCATGTCTCTAGCTTTTCTTGGCTGATCGTCAGAAAGTAAATTTAAAATTGGCAATTGTATTTCATCATATCGTGGTATGGCCATTTCTCTCTCCTCTAGTAATTATTGACAATGTTTGTGTCTCATCAAACCTCTCTAACGGAAAACACTCTATCACATTCACCGCCTCAAAAGCAAATTTCATCACTTCTCCACGCGGTTTCGTCCACCCTTCTTTGCTTTATAAAGCAGTTTATCCGCCTTTTTTATGATTTCAGATGGTCCACCACTTTGCGATCGTGAGTCAGCAACACCGATGCTGATTGTAACGGGGACTGATTTTGATGGTGCGCTCTTCTTTCTTCCTTTTTTTCCTGGTTTTTTCCGTCCTTTTTTGCTTCTCACAATAAAAGGTGACGCTGCGATGTTCTCTCTTACCTCTTCGCAGTATTTAAGAGAATCTTCCGCCGATTTTCCTTGAAAAAGAATCGTAAATTCTTCTCCACCATACCGGAACGCTTTTCCACCGCCACGAACATTGCCGATGTGTGCAGAAACCTTCCGTAAAACATCATCTCCGGCATCGTGTCCAAAGGTGTCGTTAAACTTTTTGAAGTGGTCAATATCAAGCATTGCAAGTGCGTATGTGCCGTGAGCACTAGACATTGCTTCATTGAGTGCTCGTCTGTTCGGAAGTGAGGTTAAATCGTCATTAAACGCCATTTTGTATCCGCTGTCAAGCACTCCGACAATAAGAAAAAGGAGAGGGATAATAACGACAGTTGGCGGTGTCGGATTGTATTCTATCAGCAGCGCAGAAGAGAGAAATGCAAGCAGAATTGCGAGGCCGTTGCTCTGCTGTTTGAGAGCCGCTATTGCAATTAATGGTAATGAAAAGAGTGCAATCATTGTATGTGGTGTCATTGTCATTGATATGGCAGTTGCAGAGAGTGAGGTATAAAAAGAGGTATAGAAAGGTATTAAGAACGGGATGAAAAAAGAGCCATAAAAAAGAGTGATTCCGAGCAGTCGAAGCAGTCCTCCGCGACCAAAAGGAGTCCTGTTTGGCAAAATAAGGATAACAAAAACAGTAAGAGGATAGGAAACTTGCATCCACTCTCGTAATCGCCATAAATAGGGATGAAACCACGGAGAGAGGAATGTCGCAGTAAGGATAAGACCAATAAGAAAGGATTTGCCTTTGTGAAACCACATGGAGAGGAGCGTAATGAGTAAAATCAGTGTATATCCAATCGGTTGATAGAGTTTTTCTGGAATCTGCGTGAAAAGATTCAGAGAGAGTGCACCTATAATGATTGCAATCAAAACTATCCACGGGAAGACTATCTTTTTTAGCAAATGCACATTAATCCCACTGAAGTATCTGGTTGAAATCATACTCTTTTGGATTCTTAACCCACTTTTTTGCACTCTCATAATCATCACTATCGATGTAGTGCAGCGTATTCATAACCATCTGAAAATCAGTTGAATTGATATCAACCAATCTTGTTTGAATCTTACCATTTTTATCTTCGACATCTTCGAGGTAGAGCGGTTCAACAGTCCCCTCATTGTCAACGACTACAATACACCCCGTCTTTCCGTGATCAAAAAGCTCTTTGACACCGGCACCAAGGAGTGTGCAGTATTTCAAATCAAAGGCAACAGGCGGAACGCAGCGAACTTCATAGCCGATTTCAACTGGACGACTCTTAACATCAATATCAAGTTTGGCAAGATGTTCTTGCAGGAGTACATTGAAAATATGTGCTTTACTCACTTTGCCAAGTTCTGGATGTCCATGATCATCAAAGGTAAATTTAATTCCTGATGAGATAATTTCCTCCTCTTTCATAAAGTGGAAGACACCCTCACTTATTACTGCGGCTCCATACTCCATTCCATATATCTTTCTTTTCAGGATTGAGGAGACGACCAATTTAATAATTCTATCGAAAGTAATTTCTACCTTGTTAAACATCTCTGGAATGATAATCATTGGGTAGTGCGATGCTGCGCCAATACCATAGGCGAGGTGTCCAGCTTCACGCCCCATCGAAGAGACGACAAACCAATTTTCACTGGTTCTTGCGTCTTCATAGACGGTGTGTGCGATTCGTGTTCCCTCACTTTTTGCACTGTGATAGCCAAATGTTGGCAACCGTCGTGGCAGTGGTAAATCATTGTCAATTGTCTTTGGAACATGAATGTTTCTCACGGGAATATTATGCTCTTGCAAGAACTTTGCAATGCGATTTGCGGTGCTTGCTGTATCATCGCCACCAATTGTTACCAACAGTTTTACATTGTTTTGTTCAAAGAATTTTGTGTTAAATTCCTCATCTTTTGGCTTATATCGACTCATTGTCAAGACACTTCCACCACGATCAAAGAATTGGTCTGCCTGAGCAAAATCTATATCTCTCATATCAACATTGTCGGTAAAAAGGGTGCTTGTACCGCGATTTATGCCGATAACACGAAATCCATCTTTAAGAAAAACTTTTGCAATTGTTGCAACAACGGTGTTGATGCCAGGTGCCGGACCGCCAGAGCAAAGAATTGCTACTGCAGGGCGTGTAGTGCTGTTTGTGGTCATAATAACTCCTCGTTAATTAAAAAACCTAGATGAATATTACAATTTCAGAAAAAAATAACAAAGAAAAATTATGAGATTTTCCTTACAGAAGATACAATGCCTTGCAGAAAAGATGACAAGAGCAGTTTAATTTAATAAGGGAGAGCACTATGAGCACAGTCTTAAGTAGAGATGTTTATTTTGTGAAAGAGCATGTTGGAATGTTTAAAGCGGCAAATAACTATGATATCCATGACCCGGAAACGGATGAAATTATTATGGAATGTCGTGAAGAAACTTTGGGTATGATTACGAAAGTTTTGAGATTCACCGACTACAAACGGATGACTCCATTTGATATTCAGATAAAAACACCAGACGGCACACCAGTTGTTCGAGTAAAAAGAGGTGTCTCAATTTTTCTTTCAAAAGTGGAAGTTTTTGATGAGAACGATCAGTTGATTGGTATGTTCAAACAGAAATTTTTCTCAATTGGTGGAAAATTTACCGTCCTTGATACTAATGAAACCCCAATATGTAAGTTGCAAGGAAAGTGGACTGGGTGGGATTTTCGTTTTTTAGATGGTGATAACGAGCTTGCTCATGTAACAAAGAAATGGGCAGGGATTGGGAAAGAACTTTTCACCTCTGCGGATAACTATGTGCTTGAGATGTCTCAGAGCGTTCCCGCTGATGATGTGAGGAGAAAGCTTGTTCTTGCTGCTGTTATGTGCATTGATATGGTGCTTAAGGAGTAACTTTTAGGTATGTTTGAAGTCTTATATAGAGAAAACTTGTAAGGAGTATTATTATGAAGAAAAAGTTTCTTTCAGTGGTTATTTCCCTTCTGTTTGTGGCCTTTATTATGCCAGCTCTGTTACACGGTGCAGCAAAAGAGCCAACAGAGGCCGAGCTTGAAAAAGAGCTTGAAAAAGAGATGGCAAAAGAGGAGAAAGCCCCAGTAAAAAAAGAGGAAAAGGCAACCAAAAAAGAACCAAAGAAGGATGCCAAGAAAAAAGAGGAGCCTAAAAAGTCTGATAAAAAACAGACAGAGAAGCCCGCAAAAAAATCTGAGAAAAAAGAGACTCCAAAAAAAGAGGCGGTAAAGAAAGAGTCGAAACCACCAGTAGCGACAAAGCCGCAAGAAAAAGCGGTAAAAAAAGAGGTTCCGCCAGCCCCACCAAAAACGCCAGCTGTCGTAAAACCAGCTGTGGTTGTACCCGTTGCGCCAGTAGCACCAGCCGCGCCAGCTGTTGCATCTCCTAAAAAAGAGAAGACACCGCAACTCTATCTTGAGACGAAACAGAAAAAAAATCTTCTGTCTGAAGCATCAAAGTATGTTGATTTATATGGGAAAATCACCGGACATATGGCAGTGATTGGAACCGATACCTTTAGAATTGAAGATAATGGTACCCGTTTTGGTCTTGCGCTCTCTGTTCCTGTTATTTCAGGGATAAAATTTGTAGGAAAGGCTGAGATGGCACTCAACTTCTTGCAAACCAAAACAAGTCTTAATCACGATACAGATCACGATGGGGATTTTATTCTTCTTGAAAACAACAGTGCAAATGGTCCAATCTATATGAGACTTGGCTATCTCGGCGTTGATTTTGGAAAATTTGGAATCCTCACCTATGGAAAGCAGTGGTCAGTCTATTACGATTTTGTTGCAGGCTGGACAGATATGTTTGAAGTTTTTGGTGCTGAATCGTTGGGATCATTTAACGCTGGAACTGATGGAGGCCTTACAGGAACAGGCCGCGCTGATCAAGCTGTTCAATATCGTTTTGCATTCAAGGGTTTACAAGTTGGTATGCAAATGCAAACAAAAACTGAGTACGATGGTGTGCGTAGTCTTAATCCAGGAATTTCCTATACCGCTCCATTTGGATTGAGTATTGGCGTTAGTTATAACCATGTTTTTATGGATAAGGATTTGTGGCAAAACATTCCTGGATTTTCAGGTGATGATGGCTTTGCGATTGCGGGTGGTTTGAAATATAAAAAGACTTTTGGTAATCACTCAATCTATGTTGCAGGAACTTTTGCCTATACAGAAAATCATGAGGCAGTTGTAATGGCTATCCCAACAGCAACTAATCCCGATAGAGAAGTAGATGTGCTTTTTAAGACTATTGGTTTTGAGGCATTTGCTGAGTATAGTTGGAAGAAGATGATACATGTCTATGGCGGATATAACTTTATGCTTGCTCGTGATTTTCCAGCTCAGCATTTTAACAACCTCCATATAAGTGATTTGATGATGGGCATTAAGGCTGGGCCAAAACCGTGGGCATACGCCTATCTTGAGAGTCGTATTAGATTTGGAAAGGATAAGATGGGTGAGAAGCCAGATAACGCTCTGACCCTTGGTATGACGCTTCATTTTAGTACGACTGATATGATTGAATCATATATGTCAAAGTCCGACTGAGGCGTTTGACTCATTTTTTTGTTGCTCGCCACCTCATTTCACTCGAAATAGATGACTATTCCTTCGCTTATTCTTTGTCGTGCGCCTCAAACTGAGTGCAAACTCCTCAGTCGTGGGATTTGTGTGGCGGTGACTCATTTTTTTGTTGCTCGCTATCAATATTACTGTTTTAGCGGCCTGAAGGGTCGCGTTATCTTAGCCCACGCCCAACGGGCTGGGTGGAAGAAAAAGTTCTAAACTTTTTTGGGACTTCGTTTATTCATTGTCTCTATAGATTTGCATTGAATTGTCTCTTTTGGTATGGTGTTTGCGCGTATTGAATGTGAGGAGGCTATGGCAAAACAGGATCCGTTAAATACACCGATGATGAAGCAGTATTTTACCTTTAAAAAGCAGGCAAAAGATGCAATTCTTTTTTTTCGTTTGGGTGATTTTTATGAGATGTTTTTTGATGATGCAGTAAAGGCATCTGAGATTTTGGGGATTACTTTAACTTCTCGCCATAAAGATGCTGATATTCCGCTTGCTGGGATTCCATGGCATAGTGCAGATCAATATATAAAGAAGTTGCTTGATGCAGGGCAAAAAGTTGCTGTTTGTGAACAGGTAGAGAAGGCCGACCCGAAAAAAAAGATGGTCAAACGGGAGCTTGTGCGGATTTTAACACCTGGAACAGTGGTTGAGGAGAGCTCTCTGAGTGAAGCGGAGAGTAACTGGCTGATGGCAATCTCCGTCTCATCTGCCCATGCGGTGCTTGTCTGGGTTGATGTGAGCTGTGGTGATATGTTTTTTATTGAAACTACGGCAGCGGGTGTTGAAGATTATATTCGCCGAGTATCACCGCGTGAGGTTATTGGATATAAGTCGCCGTATGCTTCATTTGTTGCTCTTGACAGTGATGAGTTTGATTTGTGGATGCCATCGGTTGATAGTGCCGCATATTTAGAACGCTATGCGGGCAGTATTACAAAAAACAGTGCTGTTGAAAAGGCGTTTCATCTGATTTTGTTCTATCTTGATTCACTCTATTTTGGAAAGATTCCACCACTTCGCCCTCCTCGACTCTATGCGGATGCTGAGATTGCTTCAATTGACAGCAATACCATTGCAAATCTTGAAATCTATAGAACAGTTATTGGTGCAAACTATGAAGGCTCCCTGCTTTGGGCGGTTGATAGGACAGTAACCCCAATGGGAAAGCGACTTATTAAGAATATTATTAAGCAACCGCTCTCAAACCCCGATAGAATCAACGATAGATTGAATGCTGTCTCGTTTCTTTTGGATAATCCGACTCTTCTTTCTGAATTGAAGATATTGCTGAAAAATATTCGTGATATTGAGCGAAACCTCAGTCGAATCAAGGTTAAGCGAGGAGGTCCACGAGAGGTGGTCGCGTTGTCTCACAGTATTGTTGAGGCGTTTTCTCTTTTGAGTTTGGTTGAGCAGAAGGCGAAAGATGCTTTTCCTTCGGTGCTGAGACCGGAGCAGTTGCCGGATATTTCTGTTTTCAGGCGTTGGAAAGAGCTTTTTGTTGCTCTTCCCCCCACTCTTTTTCGTGATGGAGGATTTATCAATCCAGAGGCACACCCAGATGTCGCCCATTTTGATCACCTTATAAATAATTCACGAGATGTGCTAGTAGCAATGGAGGAGCGGGAGCGAGCCGCAACAGGAATCAATAATTTAAAGGTGGGCTTTAATCGTGTGTTTGGATATTATATTGAGATTCCCAAACGATTTAACGATAAAGTTCCAGAGCACTATACAAGAAAGCAGACGACGGCAAACAACGAGCGTTATTTTACCGAGGAGCTTAAAGAGATTGAAGAGGAGATTTTAACAGCACGAGAGAAGTTGATTGCAATTGAAATGCAGATTCTTTCTGATGTGGTGGATGAAATCAGTCAATATGAAGAGGCTCTGTCTCAACTTTCTCAATCGGTTGCGTGGTGTGATTTGTTTGTCTCTTTTGCCGCTCTCGCTCAAGATGAAAACCTGGTTCGTCCAATGGTTTCGTACGATGAGAGTATCTCGATTGTTGATGGACGGCACCCCGTTGCTGAAAAGATGTTGCCGCATGGTGGCTATGTTCCTGCAACAGTGCATATTGGTGAAAAAGGGAGCAGGTTGAATATTGTGACTGGTCCAAATATGGGCGGAAAGTCAACGATGATGCGGATGGTTGCAATTGTAACGCTTATGGCACAATGTGGCTCTTTTGTTCCTGCAAAATCAGCAAAAATAACGGTGGTCGATGCTATTTTTACCCGTGTTGGTGCCTCTGATAACCTTGCAAAAGGGGAGAGCACCTTTTTAGTTGAGATGAAAGAGAGTGCGACAATTCTTGCTCAGGCGACTGAATCAAGTCTGATTATTCTTGATGAGATTGGGCGTGGAACAGGCACCTATGATGGGATTAGTTTGGCGTGGGCAATCGCAGAGAATATCGTCAAAAAAGTTGGAGCGATTGCGTTATTTGCTACACATTATCATGTGCTGACAGAGTTAGAGGATGAATTTCCTGTCGTGAAGAATTTTCATATGGGCGTGAGAGAGTTTGGTGGAAAAATTCAATTTACCTATCAGCTAAAAGAGGGTGGCTCAAGTCGGAGTTTTGGTATTGAAGTTGCAAAACTTGCGCATATGCCACCGTCTGTCATCAAGAAAGCGGAAAAGATGCTTAAGCAGTTTGAAGAGAGTGATAGAAAGATGCGGGCGCAATACACAGAATCGCTGCAGACTGACATCTTCTCAATTGCTGAGCAGCACGCTTCATCTTCGCAGCAAAAAGAGTGTGAACATCAAGATATTATTGAGCAGTTACAATTTGCGGATCTCGATGAGATGACCCCGCGAGAAGCACAAAAGTTTTTATACGACATCGTTGATACACTTAAAAAGGAGTAAGTTATGGTAAAAATTGCACAGCACATTTTGGACATCAAACCCTACAAACCAGGGAAGCCTGTCTCAGAAGTTGAAAGAGAGCTTGGTCTTTCAAAAACAGTTAAATTAGCAAGTAATGAAAATCCGCTTGGACCAGGAAAGAAGGTGGTCGAAGCGATTAAAAAAGCAGCAGAAGAGGTTAACTTCTATCCCGATGGTAATGCCTATTATCTTAAGCAGGCAATTGTGGATTACCACAAAAAGAAAGGTCAAAATATTGAGTTAGATCAGATTGTTATGGGGAATGGCTCGAACGAGGTGATTGACATTGCAATTCGGACGCTCGTAGGGAAAGATGAGGAGCTACTCGTCTCCGCACAAGCGTTTATCATCTATGAATTGATTAGTAAGGGTGCAGGAATTTCTATGAAGTTGATTCCTCAAACAGCAGATTATAGAATTGATATTCAAGGCTATATTGATGCAATTACTGAGAAGACAAAGTTGATTTGTCTGGTAAATCCAAACAATCCAACTGGCTCGCACTATTCAAAATCTGAGTTTGAGATGTTGCTCAAAGCAGTTCCTGAAGGATGCGTTGTTCTTGTTGATGAGGCGTATGTTGATTTTGTAGATGCTGATGACTATCCGAACAGCCTCGATTATTTTAAGACTTTTCCAAATATGATTACGACTCGCACCTTTTCAAAGGCGTTTGGTATCTCTGGTATTAGACTTGGATATGCTATTACCTCAGAAGAGATTGCAGGATATCTTAACCGGATTAGAGAGCCATTTAATACAAACTCTCTTGCTCAAGCAGCTGGAATTGCCGCACTTGGAGATGAGGAGTATCTCTCTCGCGCTGTTGCGGTTAACAAAGAAGGCAAAGAGTTTTACTATAAGACTTTTACAGAGATGGGGCTGGAATATATTTCTACGCAAGGCAATTTTATCTTGGTGAAACTTGGTGAAAGTCCAGCACTTGGAATGGAAGTGTTTGATAAGATGCTACACAAAGGTGTCATTGTGAGACCAATGGCCGGCTATGGTTTTCCAAACTGGATTCGTATCTCGATTGGTCTTCCGCAGGAAAATGTAGAGTGCATCAAAGTTCTTAAAGAGTGTCTGTAGACTATCTAATATTTACTCTGAAAGTACCAAGGATGAAGCGATTTTCTCCATCGTTATACTTCTCTTGATCAACGCCGAGACGGGTGTTTCCTTTGTAGAGTCCTGTATAGATTTTGATGCCGCCACCAGGATGTGATGGGGGGACAACCTCTTCAAAATGTTCGTGAATTATGTCGCCTACTTGCCATTTTGTTGTTGGGTAATACCCCTTCAGAGGATACTCATCAATCTTAAAACTGAAGGGAAGGGCGCCAGAATAGACATCAAAGTGAAAAAAGAATTTATAGTTTTCTTCTATCGGTTTCAGTACCTTATAGTAGACATCTAAAATGACTTTTTCTTTTGGATCGTAGGAGCCTTTGTTGAGTTTATATCCGATAATTTTAACTGATTTTTGTGCAAAAGTTCCATCTATCTTTGTGATGTTTCGAGGAATACTCTTTTCAGAAATGAGGCTCTTTTTCCAATCATCCATCCCTTTTGCTTTGATATTTACCCCTGTTTTATAAAGCTCAATCTCTTTGTATGGAGGCACAGAATCATCGGCAATCTTAATCAAAGGGGCACCAAGATCATTCAGCAGTGCAGAGCGTAACTCAGGAACATGCTTGTCTTTTACGGTAATATAGATGGTGTTGTTTGGGCGCTCTTCAATCAACTTTTTGATTGCTGCAGTGCTTGTCTCACGGTAGAGATGTTCGTTGACACCAAGATAGAAGTACATCGAGCGGTTTTTCCAGTTGTTATAATCAATAATGATGTCGCCTGGCTGTTTGTTTTGCTGATAAATCTTTACCAATTTCTTTGGTGTGAAGACTTCTAACATCTGTGGAACCCAATAAAAATTGAGATAGCCGATGAAGAGAAGTGAAAGGGAAAACATTCCACTGACAGATATGATTCGTAGGACTTTTCGTTTTATCGAGATAAGTGGGAGCAGAACAAAAAGGACAAAGATAGGGGTAACAATTTCAAGATAGGGAACCATATCATAGACGCGGCCAAACCACTTCTGGACACGATGAGTTGTGATGAAATAGAGCATTTCACGATAGTTCAAGCCCGTGCCCAAATCTTTTGCGACAAGTCCAACAAGCAGCGCACTAATAATAGCGATAACATACCAACTCTTCAGCTGTTTTCCTTTGATGAAATTGATAAAAAGTGGAGGCATTATCATGGCAATAAAGGGAATCGCAGGAAAAATATAGTGGGGAAATTTTGTGGCAGAAAGTGAGAAGAAAAGGGTCAAAAAGAGAATGGTAAGCAATATGAATTGCTCCTCTTTTTCTTTCTTTTTGGCAATCGCAGCGCGATACATTGCAGCTGGAGCAAAGGCAATCCATGGGAAAAGTGCCATCGAATATTGCCAAATATAGTAGTCAAATGGTCCGTCTGGTTTTTTAATCGCCCCTTCAAGTCGTCCAAAGTGATGTTTGCCAAAAAACT
The DNA here is from genome assembly GCA_023145475.1 of bacterium. GTDB lineage: Bacteria > UBP6 > UBA1177 > UBA1177 > JAGLDR01 > JAGLDR01. The sequence goes on along the minus strand of JAGLDR010000102.1, from coordinate 2,803 downwards.
CAATAAAAAATGGTGAGCCATGGCGAATATACATATAGAGATACCACCATCCTGCGACGGCGATAAAAATCCCCAGACCTTCAAGGATTCTCAATCTTTTAATATCGGCAAGAATGCTCTGCATAAACGATATTTTTTCATCTTTTTGACTCAGTACAAAGCCGTTAACAATAAACCAGAGAAAAAATGCACCGCCAGGAATCAGGATGGCAAGCAATCCCTTCGTCAGCATAACAATGCCCATCAGTGCATAGGCGATGCGAATGTCTTTCTTCTTATTGTCACGCATACCGACAAAAAGCAAAAGCGTAGCAGAAAAGGAGAGCGTTACCGTTGTAATATCCCACATAAACTGCTTTGAAATAAGTGTATAGATAGGAAATAATAGGGCAAAAAGTGCTGCAAGAAAAGCGCGGGTTTTATCGTTAAACATCCGTTTTGTGAGATAGTAAATCATCAAAATTCCCGCAATGCCATTAAGGGCAAACGGGAGTCGAAGGGCAAGCTCTGTCGGGCCGAGCACCTTCATAAAGGGGAATACCATCCAAAAGGCAAAAATCGGTTTTGACCAGAAGTCATACCGTCCAAGATAGATAGGATCTAAAAACCAATCCCACCGATTTGATGCCATCATCTCCATCGCCACGCGACCGTAGTGAGGCTCCCACTGACCAAGCAGCGGATAACTTCCCAGCAGCGGCAACATAATCAGTGCCGAAAACAAAGTCAGTGTAATATAGGGATGATCCTCTATTATAAAATCTATTACTCGTTGCCAAAAACCGTTTTTCATATCTCCTCCAGGTTCAAGAGACTGTCGATAAACAGACAGCTATTACGAAACAAGTGTGACTGGGATAAAACTGCTTGCCTTTTTCGCTAATATCTCGGGATATTACCTCAAAATGCACACAATTTTCTCTCTGCGTCCTCCTGTTTCTCACGACGATGCCGTTTATCAACACCCTCTCCAAAATCGCCGAATTATAGAGATGGAGGGCTATAATGTCAAACTATGATTATATTTTTACTGAATCTCGCAACCACTTTCAGGTGAAAGTGTGAATTCTGATACACCACCAGCAGAATTGAGTGGGTCAACGACACTCTCTTTTGTGTTTGTAATATAAAATGTGTAGGCATGTGTTCCACAGGTAATAAGACTTAGGGGATAGTCAAGCCAATAGTATGTTGCAGTAGTCTCCATTATCTGAGGTTCACCCCCTTCAAAGAAGGCACCTTCTGCAGAAACCATACCATCAATTCCACCAACAGGTGCATAGTAAAATGTTATTTTTCCGTCCCCGATTACGGGTGAAACTGTGGGAGTTGTATCAGCCACATCTTGATCAGGCGCGCTGTCAGCTGTATCAGCCACATCTTGATCCGGCGCGCTATCCGCTGAATCTCCAGTATCATATTCACACTTCTTTGTTATAGCATTGTAAGTTCCAAATGGACAAATTTCCTGCCACAGAGGAGTTCCGCCTCTCACACAACGAACGATTCCTTTAGTATCGTAGAGTGAGTGATCAAGTTCGGGTTCAATATAATCCATTCCCCATCGCACTCCTAGTGGTAACTCCTCTGATTCCATGCAGTCAGGAGCGATAGTGCTGGAAATAAAAGTAGAATACGGCGACGATAGCATTTCATCCTTGAGAAGACCATACAATCCTGCTTTCCAATAGCGTCCCTCTGCTGGGCCACCGGCGTTAGTACAACTACTTGGTCGACATTTAGCACGATCTAAACAGTCACTCGTAAAGCATCCCTCATCAAAACAGGCTCGAAGGCAGGCCTTATCGGTAACCCCACAACTGTTACAAGAGGCGGGATCTGGACCAACAACCTCACACGCTCCTCCAGTCTCTAAAGATGGACATCCAGCAACAATCGAACGCAGTTCATTAATTGAAGGAAGATACCAGTCATCAAATCCTCCGATATTTAGCGAACCGCAATAGGTAAAAACTTCAGTGATTTGTTTTATTGGAAGAGGATTCCCAATAGTGGGGTTTTGCCAGGTCAGTCCTGTATCAGAATCAGTCCATACATCTGAACATTTAGAAGCATCTTGAGCGGGGTTAGGCACCGTCCAACAGTTATCATCGGCGTTAACAATTCCATCAAAATCTTGATCAAGAATTTTATTAAAATCAGGGACAACAGCCACGCTACCAAGAGCAGCAAAACGGGTTGCGAGATTTTCTATAATTTTGTCAACGAGAAGCAGCTTACTTCCAACTGCAAAATATTCAGGCACTTTTTGAGCGTCACGCAATTTGGCGACCACTTCAGGCTTGAGCAGACCATCATCAGCTAAATCAACAGATATTTTATTAATCAACTCCTGCACTCCAGCATCACCACTCTCGTCAACAGTAAAGGCAATATGCAGTATGACAGAAGAGACAGCAAACAGATAGGCATTTTCAATAGTATCTCCTTGCAAAGTGAGATTTATTGCCTTTTCTGCGAGGACAAAATCATCTTTGCCAATAGGCAGTGCCTTCACAAGTTCACTCTCTGCCTGCGTAACTGACTCCTCCATTGTTTTCCCGTCTTTTATCAGCATTTGTACTCTGTTATAAGTGAGATGAGTAAGCAAATTAAGATGCGCATCCTGCTTCCCTGAATCTTCTATCTTATAAAACGCTCGCAGAGTAAGATTGGATGTTGAAAGTGCGCCTTCAACCTCGTTAAAATAAAATCCAGAGCCCTGCAGTGAAACAAATCCTGACGCATCAAAATTGACGGAGAATTCGCCAAGATCGTTTGTTGTCTGAGTTGAGAATTGTTG
>JAGLDR010000101.1 GCA_023145475.1 bacterium | reverse complement strand
CGAACCCACGTATTCAGCTTGGAAGGCTGAAGTTCTACCATTGAACTACACCCGCTATGCCATGGAGGCAACAGCGTAAACCTGCTAGCCAGCAACAACGCAAACCTTAATGGTGGAGGGGGGAGGATTCGAACCTCCGAAGTCGTAGACGGCAGATTTACAGTCTGCTCCCTTTGGCCACTCGGGAACCCCTCCACATGGAGCTGGTGATGGGACTTGAACCCGCAACCTGCTGATTACAAATCAGCTGCTCTGCCAATTGAGCTACACCAGCACCTTTTTCTGTTTTTTCAACTCTCAAAAAACAAAAAGCAGTAGGAATATACGCATCCCCTTTTTTATGTCAAGAATTTATTTTTACAACAAGAGCAATAAAATAGACTTTTTTTTTATATCACCCCATAAACACAAGAAGTATTTGTAATTACTTAACTTAGTTTTATATGAAAAGAAAAAAATGTGGAGAAAATTTTTGCAGAATAATGTGATGAAGATTAAAAGTGTTTTTTGTTTTACTTGATATATTCGTCAATCGCTACAGCGGCATCTCTTCCATTACCCATTGCCGCAATGACAGTAGAGCCACCATTCAACGCATCACCACCAGCAAAGACACCCGGAAGGTTTGTTTCAAAATTGTCACCAGTCTTAATACCACCCCAATCAAAAGTATCTAACTCAGGGGCATTATTTAAAAAGAGGCGATTTGGTGTTGTGCCAAGTGCAACTATAAGAGTATCAAGCTCCATCTCAAATTCAGAGTCATCAATATTCACTGGTTTTGGTCTTCCACTTCTATCAAGCCCTTGAAAACGAGTCTTAATAAGATTGATATGCGTCAGCCAGCCATCTTTATCTCCCACCATTTTTGAAGGACAGGTCATCTCTTGAAAGATGATACCCTCTTCAACCGCATGATGAATCTCCTCATTTCTTGCAGGAGCAGTCGCTTTTGTTCGACGATAGAGAATATAAACCTCTTTTGAACCAAGTCTTTTTGCAGCGCGAGCAGCATCGAGTGCAACATTTCCACACCCAATAACACCAACCTTATCACCACAAATGATAGGTGTATCCCAATCGGGGAATTGATACGCCTTCATCAAATTGACTCTGATAAGAAATTCATTCGCAGAGTAGACACCCTTCAACTTCTCGCCAGGAATTTTCATAAACTTAGGCGCGCCAGCACCCGTTGCCAAATAGACAGCATCGTACTCCTCTCTCAGCTCATCAAAGCCTACATTTTGTCCAACAATACGATTCACTTGAATATCAACGCCTATCTCTTCTAAAAAGGCAAGCTCATAGTCAACAACATCACGAGGAAGGCGAAATGCAGGAATACCATACTGCAAAACACCGCCAGCAAGGTGAAGTGCCTCAAACATCGTTACCTGATAACCCATCTTTCGCAAATCAACAGCGCAGGTAATTCCAGCAGGTCCAGCACCAACAATTGCCACCTTTTTGCCATTCTCTTTAATCTCTGGCTGGTCAACAATATTACTCTCTCTTGCCCAATCAGCAACAAAAGCAAACAGTTTTCCGATATTGATTGGATCACCTTTTTTACCAAGAACGCAAACACCCTCACACTGCTCTTCTTGAGGACAGACACGGCCCGTCATTGCAGGGACAGCATTATCCTGTTTTGAAAGCAAAAAGGCACCTTTAAAATCTTCATGCGCTATCTTATCAATAATCTCTTTTATCTTCATTCTCACAGGACAGCCCGATTCACAAGTCGGATTTTTACATTGGATGCAGCGCGCAGCCTCTTCTATCGCCTCCTCTTTTGAATACCCAAGTGGCACAGAGTCAAAGTTTTTAATTCTCTCTTCTGGTGCCTGCTCTCTCATTGGAACTCGTTTTTTCATAGCCATTATTATTTTCCTCCATTCAACTTGTGATTGAAGCAGCCCAAAGCCTCTGCCTCTTTTGCTTTAAACATTCCGAGACGACTAATTGCAGAAGGCCAATCAACTTTGTGGCCATCAAACATCGGTCCGTCGATACAGGCAAGCTTCTGCTCACCATCAATAAACACTCGGCACGAGCCACACATCCCTGTCGCATCAACCATAATCTGGCGAACAGTTGTATAGACAGGCACATTATATTTTGCTGTCAGAATTGAAAGTGTCTCAAGCGGAGGAATCCCACCACCTGCAAAAACTTGGTCAACCTCACCCGCTTCGAGCATCTCTTTCATAACATCTAAATAGTGACCTTTAACACCTCTTGAGCCATCTTCGGTCGCAAGGATAAATTTATCACAAACAGTATCGCATAACTCACCGTCAGGATATACATCAGCAGCAGTTGGAAAAGATTGCACAGAAGTAATATGATTCATCTCATACTTTCCAAGCTCTTTACACATTGCATAATTCTCTGCATGACCACACACAAGATCAGAGAGGAAGACAACATTTCCATACTTTTTAATTGGAGGAGGTGTCCCAAGTGGACCAATAACAGCATGCAGTGCGTCGCCAACATTCCAATTATCAAGTTCACGAGATGTCTTTCCAAGCCGTTTAATATAGAGAGTAATTTTGTCATCTTCCACCTTCTGAATAGACATTGGAATCCTCTCTCCATTTGGCACGGTAATTAAAACACAAAAGTTACCAGGCACAAACCGTTTGGCAACTTCTGGCGCAACCACATCAATAAGATAGTCGGCTGCATTTAAATCTTCTTTCCGAGTGATTACATGCTTCATAAGCATCCTCCTTAAAGTACAATCAAGAATAAATATCGACCTTATGTCAGAAACAAGAATACATGCAGATGAACCTATGTCAACAAATTTGACGGAAAAGGCCAATAAAAACAATGTATTATATGAACAGCTGTTCACATATGATGAGAACGGATAGGGAAAACTAGACAGACTCGACTATACTTATACCACTACTCTTTTTTATCTTCACACGAAACACCAGGACCCATCACGCTGCTTTTTCCACCGGTAAGTGGCTCAACAACAATTTGTGTTCCAATACGCTCTTTAAGTGCGGCAACATGAGAAATTACCCCAATCAACTTTCCACTCTGCTGAAGTCCTGCAAGTGTGTTAAGCGCCGTCTCTAACGACTCTTCATCGAGCGTACCAAATCCTTCATCTAAAAAGAGAGAGTCAACACTTACCTTTGCGGATGACATTTTAGAAAGGCCAAGTGCAAGAGAGAGGCTCACAAGAAAACTTTCACCACCAGACAAATTTTTTGTCGAGCGAATCTCCCCCGCTTGATAGTCATCAACAACATTAAGCTCAAGAGGATTTTCGATGTCTCGCACTAAAAGATACCTATCACTCATCAAGCTCAACTGCTCATTGGCATATATTACCATCACCTCAAAAGTCAGTCCCTGTGCAAAATTACGATATGTATTCCCTGTAGCGGCCCCGATAAGTTGACTCAATCGACTCCACTTTTCATACTCTTTTTTCTGCCTATCTATTGCCTCTTTTTTCTCCTTGATTTTTTCAAGTGCATCACTATTTGCTTTCAATCTTTGGTTAATGCTCCCTCTATTCTCTTGCACCGTTCTTAATAAGCCTGAAAGCTCGTTGGTTTTTATTTGCAACTCTTCAAGAGGTTTTTCCGGCATTTTCTGTTTGCGAAGCTCTTGTAACTGTTTTTCAATCGTAGTTTTTTTGGTTTCTGCTGCTGTCAGCTGCGTTTTCAGTCGCATCTCTTCTTTTTGCAGTCGCTCTCTCGTTTCAGATGGAAGGCGCTGAGATAGAAACTCTGTTTCATCGCTAAACTCCAACCTTATTAGTGTTGCTTCCCACGATTTTTGCAAGTCAGCAAGTTTCGTTGAACGCTCTAAAATGGTTTTTTCGAGTGTTTTTATGGCACTTTCGACTGTTTTGTGAGCCAACTCTGCTGCTGTATGTTTGCTTTGAGCACCTTTTTCACCCCTCTCTGCATCTGAAAGACTCTTTTTCAGCCTGCTTTCTACGCTGTCTGGATTTTTATCACCATACAATGATTTTCGCTCTACAAGAAGCTCTTTATAGTTTTTTGTAATAACGCCTAATTCCGTTTGTAACTTTTCAACATCATCTTGCTGGCGACTGTCATCATCAACCTTTTTCTTAAGTGATTCAACAATACCTCGCTGACCGTCAACATCTTTCGTTTTGCGCTTTATCTGATCATCAAAGGCCTCAGTTGCATCAATCGTCTTTTTTACTTGTTTTATCTCCTCTTTAACCGCGTCAAGTCCGACAGAAACTCCTTTTGAATATGGATGTTCAGTCGATCCACAAAGTGGACACTGTTCTCCATCCTGCAACCTATCTCGCTCATCTTTTAAATCGGTAATTTTTTTTTGCAACAGTTGTTTTTCAACAAGATGCTCATATTGTGTACGGTATTCACGCAACTCCTTACCATTTAAAAGCTCTTTTCTCTGTTTTTCAAGAAGTGCCACCGCATCTTCGAGGACTTTGAGCCTTTGGTCTGCTTTTTTATACTCTTCTGCCCGCTTTTCTCTCGTTTTTTTGTCGTGTTTAATATTATGTATCTTTTCTTCTTGCGCTTTCAACACTGTTTTCTTTTCATTAATCTTCACATCAACTTCACGCACTTTTTTGATGATCTCTCGCTCTTTTTCTAACACCTTTTTTGCTACTGTTACTGCACCTTCAGATTGCTCCGCCACTTTTTGAGTGATTTCTACATTTTTTTGCAACTGCGGTGCTTTTCCTTTATCAATTGTCAGTGTTTTCTCGTCATTTTTTTGCTGTTTTCTGACAGCATCAAGAGTTGCATATTCACCATCACACTCAGCCGCTTTAAGAGCGCGCGTAAGCTTCTTTTTTTGTGGTGCAAACTCTGCAAGTTGTCGCGTCGCGTTTTTAGTCTGCTCTTCTGCGAAAACCAACTCAGAAGCAAACTTTTTATCTAGTATAACCCTCTGAATTAGCTCATCTATCTTCTTCTTTTCAGTAGCGATTCTATCGTTTTCTTTCTGCAGTCTTTGCAACTCTTCAGTAAAAGCATCAACCTCTTCTTTTGGTAATAATTCTATACCGTCAACTCCCGCCTGTAACAACTTCAGACTCTCACCCTCTTTTCTCTCTTTCTCAAACACCTTCATTGATATTATACTGTAAATATCCGTGCCAGTAATATCTTCTAAAATTGAGGATCG
>JAGLDR010000100.1 GCA_023145475.1 bacterium | reverse complement strand
TCATCAGAATCATCAGCAGAATCACCGCTGTCTGAAGTATCGACATCACTCCCTGTGTCTCCTACCGTTGGTCGGGCAATTTTCCCATCACAGGCAGTAAATAGAAAAGAAACCGTCAACAAAAAAGCAATCAAAAGAACTCTCATCAGAACACCTCTGGTCAGTTAAAAAACACTATGCGATTATTTTAGAAGAAATCACGACTAATGTCAACTCAAATCTCACTATATAGAGCAGGTCAGTGAAAATAGCAGGATGAATTTGAGGAAAATTTCCCTTGAACACATTTATGATTACAATGCCAGCTGTATTGCAGATGGAGATATAATGCAGTTAAGTCAAGTACAACAAAAAGCAGTAGAAACGATAGAGGGAGCACTCCTTATCTTTGCTGGTGCAGGGTCTGGTAAAACCCGTGTTATCACTCAGAAAATACACTATTTACTTTCAACAAAAAGAGTGAGTCCCGAGAATATCCTTGCCGTTACATTTACGAATAAAGCTGCTCGTGAAATGAGAGAGCGAGTCGCCTCGTTAATCGCTAACGAAGAGATTGTCAGAGAGCTTACCATATCTACTTTTCACTCTCTTGGACTGAGAATAATCAAAAGAAATCATGCGGTCATCGGCTACCCATCTAATTTTATTATCTACTCTTCGTATGAGCAAGTCGAGCTCATGAAACAGGTTATGAGTGAACGAGGGTACTCAAAAGAGCAGTTTTCACCAAAAATGCTCGTCCATGCAATCTCATCAATCAAAAACAACCCCGATCTGCTTCATCTATCTTCATTTCTTTTGCGCTCACCAATCAATGTTGTTGCAAAAAAACTCTACCCTTTTTATGTAGAGACAATGAAGACCGCTGGCGGAGTAGATTTTGATGATTTGCTGATGCTTCCTCTGACAATCTTTAATAAACGCCCCGATATAAAAGACAAATATGCAAAACAGTTTCAATATATTATGGTAGATGAATATCAAGATACCAATCCAACACAATACCGTCTGATTAAAGAGCTCAGTTCACATCATCAAAACATCTGTGTTGTCGGCGACGATGATCAATCAATCTATAGTTGGCGTGGTGCTGTCGTTGAAAATATCCTCAATTTTCACAAAGATTTTGACAACTGTACTGTCATAAAACTTGAACAAAACTATCGCTCAGTCAGCACTATCGTTGAAGCAGCAGCAAAATTGATTGAACAGAATGGAACACGAGCAGAAAAAAAGACCTTTTCATCACAAATAGCTGATGTTGGGGAAGGAATCTCACTGCGCTCATTTCCTGATGAGCAGGCAGAAGCGGACTTTGTATCAACAACTATATTCAATTCCTTACAAAACTATAATTCACTGGGCAATATAGCTGTTCTTGTTCGCGCTAACGCTCAAACTCGTCCTTTTGAAATGGCATTTGCACGACGCTCAATTCCCTATACCGTCATCGGTGGACAGAAATTCTTTGAGAATAAAGAGTCTAAAGATTTGCTTGCCTACCTGCAACTGCTTGTGAACCCCTCAAGTGAGGTAAGTCTGCGACGCATTATCAACTATCCGACAAGAGGAATTGGAACAACAACACAGCAAAAAATATATGCAGAGGCAGCAAAAAGGAGTGTAAGCGTCATAACACTGCTTGCTCAAAATAGTCTTGATGCCTTTTCGCCTAAACAGCAAGAATCCCTGCGTGCCTTTTCACAGCTCTATCAAAAAGTGCAAAAAATGGTGCAAAACAACACGCCGCCGGTGCAGCTTATCTCCTATCTTGTTGACCGCATTAACATACGGCAAGAGGTGGCAAAATCTTCAGAGAACGAGACTGTCGGCGCAATCAGAATTGATAATATCGACTCTTTTATCTCGGCTTTATCTCAACACGCTGATGAAAATAGAGGAATGCAAACATCTGGAATTATTATTGATTTTATAAATAGCGTCGCTCTGATTCAATCAGGAGAAGAAGAAAAGAAATTCAATGGTGTCAGTATAATCACCGCTCATAGTTCAAAAGGTCTTGAGTTTGACACTGTCTTTTTGATTGGAATGTATGATGGGGGACTGCCCAACTCTCGCGCACTCAAAGAGGGTGGTGTTGAAGAGGAGAGACGACTCTGTTATGTCGCAATGACTCGTGCAAAAAAACGGCTTTTTATTTCATACCCGCACACAGTACGAGTGAAAGGGCGTATTGAAACGACCCACCCATCACGATTTCTTAAAGAAGCTGAGATTTCTGGCGACACCAGATTTTTCAGTAAAAACTCTATTGAAGAGGATAAAAGTGCACTGTTTGAAGAGATGTTAAAGAAATTGAAAGAAAAGAAGCCTCGCTAACTCAGCAATCTTGATTTTTTCCAAACTACCATTAGAGTGGACGATAAGTTTTTTCTATAGGAGGAAAAAGATGTTTAGTCTCTTGCTCGGCATTCTTATTGGTGCTTTAGTCGCAGTTCCACTTGTCTATTTTATTAATATTGGATTTGCGATTTTTATTGCGGTTTTTATTGTTGCACTGGTCTTTTTCTTTATTACTCGCAAAGTAACAAAACAGTTGCAGACAATCTTTAATGAGGCAAATACTGAGGTCCAAAAACAGCACTATGATGCAGCTATCACCACAATGAAAGGTGGATATCAATTTGCAAATTGGGCATTTTTGGTGCGAGCTCAAGTCGACAGTCAAATTGGAACAATTCTCTATATTCAAAAGAAGTTTGGGGAAGCGTATAAATATCTTCAGAAATCAAATCCTAGAATTTATTCCGCCTACACAATGCTTATCGTTGGTCATTGGAAAAACAAAAAAATCGACAAGCTCAAACAAGATATGGATTTGTTAGTTAAAGTGAACAAAAAAGAGCCTTTTGTCTACTCATTTGCTGCCTATATGTATGGAGAGCAACTCAATGATAAAAATGAGGCCCTTGCCTACCTCAAAAAGGGGACAAAACTTCTTCCAAGCAATCAAAATCTTAAAGACCACCTTCTTGCACTGCAGAATAATAAAAAGTTCAAAATGGAAAAGTGGGGAGATGTCTGGTATCAACTCATGATTGAGAAGAAGAGTCTGAGCAGACTTCAAAACAAGATGATGAAGCAGCAACAGAAAGGCATGAAAGTCAAAAATCGCGCACGGTAAGCGAACCTCACCCACCGCAAACGGTCCCCCCTCTCCGCACGGAGAGGGAAAATAAAAAACTATTGGGTTGGGGATGTTCCTCTGAGACAAGGCATGCCTTGTCTCTACGGTTTGGGAATATTACTGTGAAAATTTTATCATCTTTTTTATTTCATTTGCTTTTTCAAGATTTCCTCGTTTTTCTGCACCAGAAATAAAGATACCGGCTTTTCGTTGTAACTCTTTTTCAGCTTCGAAACGCTCTGTTTCAGTCAATTCGCTCTCTTTTAGCAACTTCACAAGCGCCTTAATACGATAATAGTCAAGACCCGCAACATTTGAAAGTTGGTCATCGTGTCCCGCATGCTTAATTATCAGCTCTTCTGGGATAAGCAACACCTCTTCTTGTGCCGTCATTCGCAGCCAGAGCTCATAATCTTCACAAAGAGGAAAAGATTCATCAAATCCGTGATAGCGATTCCAGAGAGATCGACTCATCATCACCGTTGAAGGAGAAATATTAACCTGCTTCAGTGATTGGACAAAAATATCACCCGATTTTTTCTTGAAAAGGGCGCTTTTTTTTATCTCCTTTCCATTTCTAACCCAGAGTTCATCAGTGTGGCTAATCGTAGCTCCCTGCTCTTTCATCGCCGTTAACTGTCTTTCTAACTTATCCTCTTTCCAGACATCATCACTGTCTAGAAAAGCGATATACTGCCCACACGAATGCGATACTCCATAGTTTCGAGCGGCAGCAACTCCCTGATTTTCTCCAAGAGAGAGGAGAGTGAGAGTGAGCCCTGAAAGTGCTTCTCTTAACTCAGAAGAGCTGACATCATCATTCACCACAATCAACTCATACAAAAGAGTTGTCTTTTGGTTCAGAACCGATTTTATAGCGACTACCGTCTGTGAGATACGCCGGTAGGTTGGAATAATAACAGAAACAACAGGTAAAACAGGCATGGTAACAAAACTCCTTACTGAGATTTACTCTTTACATTCTACAACAAAACTGCTACTCTTTCAACTGTTGATTGAGTAACAGAGTGGAGGATATCCCATGAATCGTTTTAGAGTACCTATTTTATTCGTCATTTTATCTCTTTTTATGGCATCATGTAGCGGCGCACTCACAAGACCTGGAACTGGCGCTGAAGATGATGAGGATACCATTGTAGTCGATGATGACTCCTCAGCAAAAGATAGTGACTTCACAGATAAGACAGATATCGATTACGGAAAAAAACCTGATATTGATTATCCTGACAAAGAGTATTGTGGAAATGGTGTTGTAGAGTCCGGGGAAGAGTGTGATAAAGAGAGCATTGATTGCTCTGAATTAGATGAACGCTTTACTATGGGTCGTGCTCGCTGCCTTCCCGATTGCTCGGGCTGGAATATGGAACGCTGTGGTGCGGAAGAGGACGATAGCGACAGGATGCGTCCAGATGATGTTGTTGTACGAGACGAAGATGGTGTAACACCTGATGAAGATACTCCACTTGTCGATGAAGACACTCCACTTATTGATGAAGATAGTGTAACACCAGATGAAGATAGTACTACACCAGATAAAGATGCTGCTACACCAGACGAGGATACTCCACTTGTCGATGAAGATGCAGCAACTCCTGATGAAGACACCGTTGCCTGTGTTAATGAATGCTCTCTTGAAAACAAAGCTGAGTGCAACCCCGGACAAATTCTATCCTGCCTCAGAGGTGGAGATGGATGTCTGCACTGGGAGCTCGGTGACAACTGCACAGCAACTGGTCGCGACTGCGATTACAGCATAACCATCAGTGAGCCAGCTGATAACAATATAAGAGCGCTCCTTTTGAAAGGAACATTTATTGAAGTAACTGCAAATCGTACGCTCAAATCATTTGATCAATACCTTGACCTTGCAACAGAAGAACCGCTGACATTTGCCGTCTATGAATCCACAACAGAAACAGGGACATATACAAAAATTAGAGAAAAAACAGTTGCAAATCCAGGAAGCGGAGAAAAATTCTACAACAGTGGCTCTTTGGCTGATGGCGATACAAAACTCCTCCTCCATTCTGGAAAATATTATCTTATCGGTGTAGCATGGCAAGGAAGTGTTACCTCATTTTATAAATCTGGATTTTTCTCTCCACAGGTTGAGACAACACCCTTTGGTAAAACATTTGGTGGCACTGCAGTAGATAGTACATGGCCTGCGCCAGCTACAATGAGTGGAAGTTCTCCAAATAACAGCGCCTACTATCAACGCTTCTATACGGAAGAGGATATGACAACAGCAACATGCGAATGCAATAATGAGTGCTCGCTGCACGACACGCAATGTGACGGTGATATCCTTCAAGTATGTGATGAAAATGAATCTAGTTGCACCTACTGGACTCTTCAAGAAAACTGTGCAATGAACTTCCCTGTTGAAATATGTGAAGAGGGACCGATGGGTGCTGAGTGCATGAGTGGAATACCACCGATGACCGACACCATTGGTGATGGGTCCTCATCAAATCCAAGCAATGACCCAATGGTTAAAGGAAACTACTTTTCAGTTGGTAGTGATGTAACAGTCGACTCATTTAAATTCCACCTCACAGGAGATAACGCTAACCTCTACTTCTATATTTATGAATCTGATGATCTCGATAAAGACTATACAAGAATTTATAGCCAAAGTGTATATGTTCCATCAATAGATGGTTTTTATGGTCCTGAAAGCGTCAATATTTCTCTCGTCTCTGGAAAAAACTATCTTTTTGCCTATAGAATTACAGGAGCTGGAATTACCTATTACTACGACAGTTCAACCTCCTATCCTCTTATATTTGGAACTTTTGAAGGAGCTGAAAATTTTAATTCCCCCTCTCCTCCAGGAACCACCAATAGTAACATTGATGGACCAGAATCTTTTGCGTATCACATGACAATAACAACACACTGATTACTGAGACAAGGCATGCCTTGTCTCTACGGTTTGGGCCATACAATAATTTGTTGAATGGCATTCGGGTGGGGGAATCCTATTCCAACTTCTTGCTTGATTCAGATTCAATCAAATAATTTTCTGCGGTTGATACATCTTTTCCTGATTCAATTTCTAATTTTTTCCTTGCGTCACCAGCAATTTTGCCGCCTTTCTGCGCAGCATCGTTATTTTCATCAAATCCTTGCGCATCTTTGCTTCGTGTAATCTCTGTTGTTGAAACTTCGCCGAGCATTGAAAATATCAGTTCTAAGTTCGTATAGTGATCTCGCAGATTCTCTTTATCTAATCCTTTAAGTTTTTTATATTCAGATGGTGTCATTCCAAATGTCGCCTTTGAAATCTCAGCAGTGAGAATTGCGTAATCAACTGTTTCTTTAACACCTCTATTTTTCCATTCATCAGTGAGCTCCTCTCTGATAGCGATGCCACGCATGCGTTTTTCAATCCACTCATCGGAGTATCCTTTGGCTTTGTATAATGCTCTAGTGCGTTGCGTCGCTAGTTCAGGATTTTCAATCTCTTGAATGCGTTCGTATCCTACCTTTGCTAACCATCTTTTGAATGGTTCTGCTTTTGGTGATGGAATTGACTGGATTATTCTGAATATTCCTTCAGTATTTGCACAGTCAGTCCGATATTTTTTTCCATCGGAGGCTTCTAATTTCAGTCCGTGACAATTTGTCACGACCTCGCTTTTTTCTTTATTCAATCTCTGTTTTAGTTTTCTCCAATATGCTCCAGAATCACGACTATCCGTTAATACTCCACAAATATCCGTAACGGAAAACCACCACTCACTGTTGTAGATGATTTTTCTAATTTCCTTTTTTTGAAAAATTGCTATTTTCTGTTCGTCCATGATGAAAGCTTCCTCCGCAAGAGATTGATAATTTTCTCACCTCGCAACAGTGTGCATCACTTTCAAAGATGAGTCAATGATATTTTGCAGTTGTGACAAAAAAAAGATATTTTCATAAACGAACGGATCGGATATATCATTCGATTATAGACAAGACGCCCGTCTAGGGCGTCGCTACGGTTGGGCCCTTTGCGGGAAATAATTGCTACACAACATATTTGACACTGCAAAATAAAAAACTATAATCAAGACAGCTCTTTTTATCGATTCACGGAGAGAAACGAATGAAAATCAAATGTACCACTATTTTTGCACTGCTCTTTTTAACGCTACACCTCGCTGCAGGTGGTTACGATGTTGGCGATGTCGCTGTTGTTCCCGACACAACAGATGCAATAAACGCGATGGCTATGGGTCCAATTTGCGTTGAAGCTGGACTTCAATTCTATGAAAATCACACTGATGTTTTTGACGGGATTATTGTCTTTACCTCTATTCCATCTGGTATGATGAATGTGCAGCAAGGAATTTTTATCACTCCGTCAGCACAAAATATTGGCCGAGATAGCTCCGTTCCCTACGGACCTTCCACCAGATACGGAAGTGCAGGACTGCTCAAACACTGTGCGCGAATGACACATATCGATTGGTATCCAGCTAATCCTGATGATAAGATTATGTTCGGCCTCTCAGCAATTGAACTGGTTGCACATGAATATGGTCACCAGTGGCATGTAAACACAACATTTATTCGCCAAGATACTGGTGTAGAATCTGACCTTATCAGAGGATTTGAAGGCGGAGAAGGAAATCAGCACTGGAGCTACTATATGAACACAGATAGTGTTATGTATGGCAGTATCATCACTGACAATGGTGATGGCTCTTTCTCTCTTGATGGTGGGGACAAAAAATATTCACAATTTGATCAATATATTATGGGTCTGAGACCAAAAGAGGATGTTGAAGACTCTTTTGTTTTGGTTCCAGATGGAAATGGTGACTATCCTGGCGCTAGCTCATCTATTCCTATTCCAAAAGGCGGGAAAACCGATACCGTAAGCAATCTTAAACGACTCGATGTCTCAATTGATGATTTAATCGCTGCAATGGGCGACAGAGTCCCCGCCTACAAAGATGCTCAACACGATTTTAGAATGGCATTTATTCTTATAAATCCATTCGGACAACTGCCAACCAATGAACAAATCGCAAAAGTTGATGCCTACCGAGTACGCTGGAAAACATGGTGGGAGTGGGCAACTGACGGTCGTTCAAAGATGTGCACAAAACTGACAGGAAGCTGCGACACTGCTGACAGTGGAGACACCGCGGACACAAGTGATACAGGCGACACTGCTGACAGTGGAGACACAGCCAATACGGGCGATACTGCTGATACAAGTGATACCGCTGACACAAGTGATACCGCAGATACAAGCGACACAGCAGATACAAGTGATACAGCTGACAGTGGCGATACAGCAAATACAGCAAACAGTGGCAACACATCAGACTCAGGAGACAGTGCAAATTCAGCCGATAGCGCACCGATACAAGATACTGAAGCGTGTAGCGCCTTACTAATTTGAATTATATAAGAAAATCGAAAAATAATGTGACAAATGAAACAGTTTTTCTATAATGGTAACTGTCATTATTGTGACATGTCTGCTACTTGATACTTTAGGAGGTTTTTATGCACCAGTCAGAAATCAATGTTTTTAACTTTGTAAACTACAAAACATTTTTTAAAACAGTTTATGAAGACTTGAAATTCCATGATTCACACTTCTCTTATCGGACTATCCAAAAGCTCGCAGGATTCAGCCACAACTCCAACCATTTCTGGCAAATACTCGAGGGTCGCCGGCCTATAAGCGAGTCGGCTGCAATGAAGTATGGCAAGGTGTTTGGGTTGAACACTAGAGAACTTAAATACCTAAAACTAATGGTAAAATTTGATCTCGCTAAAAACGATAGTGAAAAGAACAAGGTCTTAGAAGCGATGAAGAAATTTCGCAATTTTGCCAGCAATCACCTAGAAAGCCTTCAGACCTATGATATGTTTTCTGACTGGTATTTGCCCATTCTTTGGGATATGGTTGATCTTGACGAATTCAAAGAGGATTATAAGTGGATTTCGCAACAATCCTACTACAATATATCCCCTGCGCTTGCTGAAAAAGGAATCAAAAAACTCTTAAAACTAGGTCTTTTGACAAAAACTGATGGAAAGATTGAAAAAGTAGTTTCAGAAATCACAACAGAGACCGCATCAAATCCCATCGTTGCAACCGCACACAGAAACTATTTAAGACAGTCAATTGGGATGTCTGTTAATGCACTCGAACAACGACCAATAGACCAGAGACTTTTTGCTGCTAGCACACTGCTTCTGTCAAAAAGTGAAGTAGTTGCCGTGAGAGCAAAACTACTGAAAATTATCCAAAATATTAACAAAGAATCTAACGAATCAGGAAAGGAACGCCTCTATCAGCTGAATTTACAATACTTCAGCCTTCTTAACCTCGACGAAGACGAATCATAACCGTCTGTTTTCACTGAAGAAAAATATCAACTTATTCTACTTAAAACTTATTGCCAGTAATGTTGACCTCAAAAGTGCGTTATTGTATCATATCATGCTGTTACTCTCTGTATGAATGTAGCTTGACACCTGCATCATAGAGTGATGTAATTTTATTCTACTAGGAACCTGTAAGGAGGTTATGATGCTTGAGTACAAGTTGAACAATGAAGATGGCAATGCTACCGTCGCATTAACAGGACGAATTGACAGTGAAGGAGCCGTAACATTTCAACAAATTCTTGATGATATTGATCGCTCTGGAGCAAAAACGCTTGTTTTAAACATGGATGCTTTGCAATTTATCAACAGTGCTGGAATTGGAAAGCTTCTCTTTTTCTATAAACGACTCAATAATCGTGGGGGA
The DNA here is from genome assembly GCA_023145475.1 of bacterium. GTDB lineage: Bacteria > UBP6 > UBA1177 > UBA1177 > JAGLDR01 > JAGLDR01. The sequence goes on along the minus strand of JAGLDR010000100.1, from coordinate 11,391 downwards.
ACTTTACTGATTAAAGGAATACATGATGACATTTTCTCACTCTTTAAAGCAATTAAGCTTGACAAGCTAATTCCACTGGAGAAATGATGGTCTCCTTCCGTATAGATGAAAATATTTTGCACATAATAGGAAATATCGCCATTGATGCGGGAAACTCATTTCAACATATACTTCAGGAAACTCATTTCAAACACGCTGCTATTTTAGATCTCTCACTTGTCGATAAGTGGGACTCCTCCTCTATTCAGCTTCTCCTTGCCTATCGCAAAAAGAATGAGGACAACCCTCCAACTTTCAGAGGGATTCCGGCACAAATGAAAGATGACTTAGCTTTAATGGGTCTTACCACCTTATTTGTAGAGGATAAACATGAAGAAAACAGTCCTAATCGTTGACGACTCGGCAACATTGCGGGCATCTGTACAGTATGTTTTAACAGAGGCAGGATACCATGTTGAAGAGGCTGTAGATGGGCAAAAAGGGTTGGATGTGTTGGAAAAACTACATATTCATGATGTCAAGATTGATGTTATTATCACCGATATCAATATGCCTAATATGGATGGTATCTCCTTTATTCGTGAAATCAAAAAAGGTCCGTTCAAATTTGTTCCTATTTTAGTCTTAACAACAGAATCAGAACATGCAAAAAAGTTAGAAGGAAAAGCTGCAGGAGCTGCAGGATGGCTTGTTAAACCTTTTAAACCAGAGCAACTTCTCTGGGTTGTCAAAAAGTTTATTAGATAGGGGTATTAGATGGCACTCTCTCCTGAAAAATTGAGACAAATTTTCTTAGAAGAGGCAGAGGATATACTGCTCTCTTTTGAGCAAAATCTCATTGAGCTTGAGACAAACCCTGATGATACCGACTCATTAAACAATGTTTTCAGAGCTGTACACACAATGAAAGGCAGTGCGGGAATGGTCGATTTTCACCATCTTGCTCACTTTCTTCATGAGGTAGAAGAGCTCCTTGTTCGTATGCAAAAAAAGATGGTTACCGTTAACGATGAGATAATCTCGCTGCTCTTTGAATGTTACGATATTGCCTCCGTTTTTATCAATGACAGTGATAATATCGACAATGTACTCGCAAAAAGAATAGAACAGTTTAGCGGTCGTATTCAGAAATTCCAAGGGATACAATCTCCTATAAAATCGGCAGCACTTCCCGACAAAGAAGAGAGTGATTTCGCTGAAAAGTACATCCATATTGTGATGAAGTTCAATCCAGATATATTTTTGACAGGGACTGACCCGCTTATGTTGCTTCGTGAACTCAGTGAGATTGGTACATTCATCTCATTGAAGTGTGATACGGCAACCCTTCCCTCTCTTGACGAGCTCAATTTTGAAGTGTTCTATCTCAGCTGGGATGGGGTTTTTAAGACAACTGAACCAATCTCAGCCATTGACAACATATTTATCTTTGTCAAAGATGACCACTTCATCCATTTTGAAGATGTTTCATCAAACTTTGTTGATGGGATAAATATTGAGTATGCAGATCAAAAACTTGGCGAAATTCTCCATGAGGAAGGATTGTTGCAAAAAGAGGATGTCGAACAAATTGTCCAGACACAGAAAAAGTCTGGTGAGTTGTTAGTTGAACAGAAAAAGATTGATCAAAAGACTATCGATCGGGTTTTGAAGCAACAGCAGCAGTCTAAACAAATCCGCCAAGCAACAACGATTAGAGTATCGACAGGCAAGCTAGATAATTTGGTTAATCGTAGTGGCGAGATGGTTATTGCTGTCAGTAACATCGCACAGATAATTTCTGAGCAGAACCACGCACATGAATTCACCAAAATTGTTGAAAAACTGCAACGGTTGAGCAGCGAACTGCAAGAAGAGGTAATGCGGGTCCGTATGGTGCCTGTTGGAACCACTTTTCGTGCATTTAATCGTCTGATTCGCGATACTTCACTTGCGCTTGGTAAGCGGGTAGAACTCTATGTAAGTGGCTCTGACACTGAACTTGATAAAAACATCAATGAAGGTATCTCAGCTCCTTTAACCCATCTGTTACGCAATGCAATTGATCATGGCATAGAGACTCCAGAAGAGAGAATAAAACAGGGGAAACCTCCTGAGGCCTCACTCTGGCTTCGTGCTTTCCAAAAAGAGGGAAAGATTATTATTGAAGTCGAAGATGATGGTCAGGGCATCGATAAAGAAGCTGTCGTACAAAAAGCAAAAGAACAGGGACTTATCAAAAACGAAGAGTTATCTACCGAAGAGATATACAATCTGATTATGACACCAGGCTTTTCTACTGTTGAACAAGTATCAGAGATTAGCGGTCGTGGTGTTGGAATGGATGTAGTGCGAAAAAGCATTGAAATGCTTCGAGGAACAATTGAAATATACTCAGAATCAGGTGTTGGCACCCTTTTTCGTATTAAACTTCCACTCACTTTGGCTGTTATTGATGGAATGCTTATCTCTGTTGGAGATCAAATTCTCACAATGCCAATGTTGAGTATTATCGAAGCATTCTATCTGAAAAAAGAGAACCTACAACAGGTAGAAGGCAATCGTGAGCTACTCCATTATAACAATAACTACATCCCTTTTATCAGACTCCATGACCTTTTTGGATTTCCAACAAAGATAACAGAGCCTGAGGACGGAGTCATTTTAGTCGTTGAGGGACACAACAGACAAATTGCTCTGATGGCTGATAGTGTCATTGGTCAGCAACAAGCTGTTATCAAGAGTTTTTCCCATAACTTCCGAGAAGTTAAATATGTCAGTGGAGCGACAATTCTTGGAAATGGCAACATCTCTCTTATTATTGATGTTCACAATATCGAGCTTGAAAGTGTTCGCGGAGGGACGGTATGAGTCGACTCTTTTACTCTTCACATAAAAACAGAGTTGAACCTGAACAGAAGAAGTTTAACAAATATATCTCTTTTCAGGTTGGCAAAGAGACCTTTGCAGCAGATATATTAAAAATTCACGAAATCCTCAGTTATCAAGAGTTGACAAAAATACCCTCTCTCCCTCCTCTATTTGAGGGAGTTCTTGACCACAAAAATAGCGTTGTTCCTGTTCTTGATTTGCGCAAAAAGTTTGGCGTAGAAATCACCGAATATTCAAAATTCAATGTCATTATCATACTTGATGTTGGAGGACGAATGATTGGCACACTCGTAGACAGTGTAAAAGATGTTATTACCATTGCTCAAGAGGATATTCAGCCTCCACCTCGTATTACGGCGGGACTCCGCAGTGACTTTATAAAGGGGATGATTCGCAATGAAGAACAGCGCTTTATCATCGTCCTGAATATGGATAAAATGCTTGATGAGAAAGAGCTTCTTAATATAGATAAGGTCGAGTTATGACAAAAGAGTTATTGACAAATTTTTTTACCGATGCAAAGCAGCATATTGGAATGCTGTGCAAAGGCAAAATGAGTGTTGCTACACTCTCGGTAAAAAAACATCCTTCAAAAAAACATCTTGAAGCAATCAGTGGACACCTTCTTTCAATTATGAATGGTGCTCACTTTGTTGAATGTGATGATATTGAAGCCCTTGCAACATCTTTAGAAGGGCAGATAATGGCTTTTGGCAATGGCGAACCTGTGACAAAAGAGAGTCTTACCATTCTCAAAACAGGATGTAAACAGCTTCTTACCTATATCACACAAAAAGAGATAAGTGATGCAGAAAAAGAGTCTGATATCATAGATGAATTAGAAGATATAGAGGCATTTGCTATGCTACAAGACAGTGACAAAACAGAGACTCTCGTTGCTGCTGATACATCACAAGAAAACAAAAACATCGTAACACCAAAAAAAGACGATATATGGATAAAAAACAAGGACTTTGTTGCTTTTTTCATTGGGAAGAAACAGTATGCTGTTCCCATTTTTCAAGTGTCAGAAATTCGAGGACTTATGCCATGGACCGCTCTTCCGAGGCAACCAAAATCAATACTCGGTCTTATCAATTTACGAGGATTGGTCTTGCCTCTCTTTGATTTGCGGGTACTGCTCGAGGCGCAACAAGAGGGTGATGGTCAATCTGGTGTTATTCTCATTTTAAAAAACAGAAAAGCACTTCAGGCATTTCTTGTCGATAGTGTTACGGATGTCGTACAACTGAACCGTAGAGATAGACGGGCTACACCTCGATCTGGTGACCCACAAAGCTCTGGTATTGTTAGATTTATTGGCCAAGATTCAAATGACAACTTTTTGATGGTTGTTGATATTGAAAAAATAATTAACGCAGAAGGTACTATATGAACAGTTTTTTCCCTTTCACTCTCTCTGAGCTTGAATTTAAACAATTTAAAGAGTTAGTTTTACGCGTTGCTGGCATCTATCTTGCCGACAGCAAAAGAGAGCTCCTGATTAGCCGCTTTTCACGCCGGTTAAGACAGTTAAAACATCACTCTTTTTCTGAATATTATAATTTTCTTCTCTCCCCTCAAAATAGTGCAGAGATAGAATATTTTATCAATACTATCACCACAAATAAGACAGGATTTTTCAGAGAAGCTCACCATTTCTCCTTTCTTGAATCATCATTTGTTCAAGAAATCAAAGAGAGAAAAGAGCCTATTCGTATCTGGTCTTCCGCCTGTTCAACGGGAGAGGAACCCTATACGACAGCGATGGTGTTGCATAAACATCTTGTTGAGCCTTACAATATTCCCGTCTCAGTCTTAGCAACAGATATTGACACTCGTGTCCTTTCACTTGCTAAAAGAGCAGTGTATGATGAACAAAGTGTAGCCGACATTCCTGATGACTATCTTCATCGTTACTTTTTGCGCAGCAAAGAGAAAGATCTTGGACTCTACAAAGTGCACTCTGACTTAAGAGATATCGTCTCATTTGAGCACTTTAATTTTATTGATGACAGCTACAGGTTTAATCCTGGGTTTGATGTTATTTTATGTAGAAATGTCATTATCTACTTTAACGGACCAACAAAAGCACGCGTTATTCAACGCTTGAAAAACATGCTGAAAATTGGAGGATACCTTATCGTTGGACATTCTGAGTCACTGTTTGACATCTCAGACGGTCTTGAGTTTATTGAAAATACTATTTATAGACGAATTTTATAATGTATATCACAGAAAACAAAAAACTGAACAAGAAAATGGTTGTAATTCAACCAGGAGAGCACTTTGTCTCTCACGCTACCAGAGAGGGAATCGCAACTGTTCTTGGCTCCTGCATTGCTGTCTGTCTCTACGATTCTGAAACTGCGATTGGTGGTATGAACCATTTTATGCTTCCTGGTGATTTTAGAAATGACCAAGTGTTTGCATCAAAATCAGGCCGATATGGAATGTTTGCAATGGAGCTATTAATCAATGATATGATGAAACAAGGGGCAAATAGAGAGCGATTAACTGCAAAGATATTTGGTGGAGCGCATGTGCTTCATTTTAGAAAGAATGATGGAAATGTACCAGATGGAAACATTCTTTTTATTCGCTCCTATCTTGCAATGGAAGAAATTTCTATCATCTCTGAAGATTTGGGTGGAGATGATCCACGAAAGATATTTTTTCTTCCAGATGACAATGGCAAGGTGTTGCTAAAAAGATTAAAACAGAAAGAGGGCAATCTCTTTATCGGAGAAGAGAAGAGATATAAAGCAAATATTATGAGAACACAAAAACAGGAGATAGCGGGAGCTGTCACCCTGTTTACAGACAAGTAGGTTAAATATGACTAAAAAGAAAAAAGGCGTCTTAATTATTGATGACAGCACACTCACTCAAGAAATTTTGAGTGATATTGTCAAATCATCATCACTATTCGAGCTTATTGGTGTAGCATCAGATCCCTTTGAAGCAAAAGAGATGATTGTCAAACGCAAACCTGATATTATCACTCTTGATGTACAAATGCCTCGTATGGGTGGACTGGAATTTCTTGAAAGATTGATGAAAACATATCCAATTCCTGTGATTATGATTAGCTCGCTCACAAAAGAGAACAGCACCATTTCCCTGAAAGCACTCAGCTTAGGTGCAGTAGATGTCATTGCAAAACCAAACCATACTACCTTGCAGGATATTGAATCAATCTTGCTTGAAAAACTCGCAATTGCTGCGGCTGTATCGCCTCAGTGGCTCAACCACTTTAAACAAGGTCCGCTCACTCTAGAAAAAAGACCGGCGCTTCCTACACAGCAAAAATCTAAAATTCAGAAACAGGTAACATCATCATCACCTCCCAAAAATGGTGCAACTCCAGCTCAGAAAAAGCATTCGATTGGAGTTGTTGCTATTGGCGCATCGACAGGTGGCACAGTTGCAATTGAATATATACTAGGCAAATTAGATGTATTAAAAATGCCGCCAATTGTCATTGTCCAACATATTCCACCAGTCTTTTCTCGTTCTTTTGCAGAACGCCTTGACTCTCTCCTTGACCTTAATATTTACGAAGTTACAACAAAAACACTTCTTCGTCCTGGCGATGTCGCAATTGCGGAAGGTGATTCTCATCTTATTATTGAAAAGATGCGTGGTGGCATTGCCGTTGCACCAAAAGAGGGACCTCTGGTCAATCACCACAGACCCTCTGTTGATATTCTCTTTAACTCTGTTGCCAATGTTCTTCCTGGGCAAGCTCTCGGAATCATTCTTACTGGAATGGGCAGTGATGGTGCAAAAGGACTTCTCAAGGTATTCAAAACTGACTCATTTACCATTGCTCAGACAAGTGCTACTTGTGCGGTGGCAGGCATGCCTCAATCAGCTCGTGATTTGAAAGCGGTTGATTTGTCAGGCTCACTTGATGATATAGCGGACTATCTTAACACACTTTTTGAGGATACAATGTAGATGCACCAGCAGGGAGAAATCACAATATCTGCAATTGAGAAAAACTTGGCAAAAAAGCTAAGAAATCTCTTTGCACCTCTAAAAAAGTTGCACATCCCTGCACTAACATCTATCGAAATGGCTCTCTATGAAGCTGTGGAAAATGGTATTGAGCACGGCTGCCTTGAAATTGGATTTCAACTCAAAAGAATGCTTATTGAATATAAATACTATGATAAAGAGTTACGACGAAGACAAGGAAACCCTCGATTTATCAAAAGAAATGTTGTCGTATCATATATCTACACAGAAGATTCAATCCAATTTGATGTAAAGGATGAAGGAAAGGGGTTTGACTGGAAAGAACGGTTTCAAAATGATGAGGACAACCCAACACCGACCTTAAATGTAAGCGGCTCTGGACTGACAATTATTACGACAGTTTTTGATTCGATAACATTTAATAAAGTAGGTAATGAAATTAAAATGATAAAATATTGTAAATTGCCGGAGGAGTTGTGAGAAGAATTCTTATAGTTGATAGCGATACGCAGGTGTCAACAATTTTAGCGTTAAAGTTAAAGCAGATTGGGTATGAGGTAAAGACAATATCAAGCACAATTAATGCTCTGATTCTTGTGAAAAACTTTAAACCCGCACTGATTATCTCTGAAATGCTTCTTCCTGAACTTTCAGGTGTTGATTTCTTAAAACGGTTAAAACTTAATCCAATATCAAGCAGTATTCCTTTTATATTTCTTTCATCTAGTCGCAATGTCGAAGATAAAATTATTGCACACGATATGGGTGCCGAAGCATTTTTTGTGAAACCTATCTTTCTCAAGGTACTTATCAGGCGTATCGAAGATTTTTTTGACCAAAAAGAGTATGATCAAATTCTTACTGGGAGCATATACAACAATGTTTTCAAAGGAAAACTGATTGATATAACACTTCTTGACCTTCTTAATATTATTAATGAAAACACAAAAGCAGGGCATATTATTATCACTGCTGAAAATCAAAGAAAAGGGACAATATTCTTTAATCACAACTCTATTGTGCGCGTTGAGATTGAAAACATATCAAACCAACCTGGCGAGGATATGCTCTTTTCTATGCTCTCATGGGTTGATGGACTCTTTGTCATATCATACAACGCTATCGATGTCTCTCCAAATATTGATACTCCATTAGGCACTTTGATTGCTCAATGCACCAACTGGCTTCAAGAGTACAACAACAATCTTGGTGACCTTCCTGCACTCGACAGCAAAATATTTCTTGATTTTGGAAGATTGATAACAAATTTCAGTAGAATCCCCGATAATGTTGGCTCTGTTGTGCGTCATATCCCTCATGCGGGTATTCGTCTTGGTGATTTGATTTCTCAGACAAAAGGGGATAGAAAGAGTATTGTTGAATACATCAAACAGCTTGTTAATATTGGTGTGATACAAAAGACAGAAGTCGACACACCAGTCACCCTGCCCTCTCTTCCTGCGTGGCTCACAGAACCGAGAGATACGACTCTCTTAAACAGTCCCCCACCCACTCTTGAACCTCATAGAGATTCTATGCCTCCTGTCGATGCTGAACCTCCTGTCGATCCGACTCCACTGCCAATGAATCTTGAACTAGCTCCAGAAAATGAAAAAAGTAATATGCAACCAGATTTTATGGAACTTGATTTGTGGGAAGAAAAAAAGGAAGAGGAGAAGAGTGAATCTCAGCGTGAGGAATCACCACTTGGAACGAGGGAGAGAGAGGAAAAAGACGATATTCCGCACCCTTCAAACTCTGCAGAACATGAATTCTCACAAAAAGATTTAGATGAACTTTTTCCAGAGAAGAACTATAAATCTCTCTATATTACTATCGCTTTACTCTTTCTTGTTGCCCTGATTAGTATAGCTATTTTTTACTTACGATAGAGGAAAAGAATGAAAACATTATTATCAGCAGAAACTATCGCACAAAGAGTGCGTGAATTAGGAAAAGATATTTCAGAAAGTTATGGTGACACACCATTTATTATGTTGGTAATTTTAAAAGGGAGCTTTATTTTTGCTGCAGACATAGCGCGAGCTATCACTGCCCCAAATTTTACCATGGATTTTGTACGACTCTCAAGCTATGCAGGAACCTCATCAACAGGTAAGGTAGCTATTCACAATGACGATGTTGAACGCCTCAAAGGGAGTAAAATACTCATCGTTGAGGATATTGTAGACACAGGAAACACCCTTGTATGGTTTAAAGAGTATCTCAACCAAAATGGGGTAACTGATGTCAAGATTTGTAGCCTTCTTGAAAAAAGTAGTGTGCATCAAAATCGTATTACTATCGATTTTTGTGGATTTGATATCCCCGATAAATTTGTTGTTGGATATGGGCTTGATGTCGATGGAAAATTAAGACAACTTCCCTATATTGCTGAGTATAAAGGAGAGAGCTAACAATGTTTGAATACCCAAACAGTTTAGCTGAGAAGATGTGGTTACTACCACTTGAAAACTGGGCATTTCAACCACTAGACTTTTCAACACTTTTCCCCTCTTTTAAAGAGATTGAAATTGAAATTGGCTTTAGCACTGCATTCTTTTTGTCAGCATATTCTAACAAACATCCCGAAAAGGCACTACTCGGTATTGAGAAAAATATTAAGTATTTCAAGAAAGGATTTCATATTCTTGAGAGACGGTTAGAACACGAAAATGTTAAAATCGCCTGTTTTGATGCTATCGCTTTTTTAAGAGAGCTTACCCCCTTTAACTCGCTTGATGCTATTCATATTTATTTTCCCGATCCATGGCCAAAAAGAAGACACCGACCAAAACGGATTGTAAACGCAGAAAATATTATGATGATGCGCAACAGATTAAAGCCAGGTGGCAAGATATATATTGCTACAGACCATCCCGATTATGGGGAGTGGATGAAGATTCAATTGAAAGAAGTTGACCAACACTTTATTGTGCATCCCTATAATTACAGTAAGCGGGAAGTAACCACCCGCTGGGAAGAAAAACAGAAGAAAGCAGGATGGAATATTCACTATTTTTTATTGGAAAAGCCATGAAATTGATTTTTGCGACAGGCAACCGAGGCAAATTGAAAGAGGCAGAAGAAATTCTCACCTCTTTTGAACTTATCTCAATAAAAGAGTATGCACCATCATTTGATCCTGTCGAATCAGGAAACTCTTTTTTGCAAAATGCTATTATCAAAGCAGAGGCTGCACAGCAAGAGTGTCCAGGAGAGATTGTTCTTGCTGATGATTCGGGACTTATTGTCGATGCTCTTGATGGTGCTCCTGGCATCTATTCATCTCGTTTTTCTGGGAGAAGGTGCAACAGACAAATCAAATAGAGAATTTTTAAGAGAAAAATTGGCAAACAGAACCAGATAGAACAGCACGGTTTGCGTGCAGTGCCGTCATTCTTTTTCCTGATATGCGCCTTATTAGTGCAACAGGATTTTGCGAAGGCACAATAGGAATATCAGAAAAGGGAGAGAGTGGTTTTGGCTATGATTCACTCTTTATTCCCTCTGCCCTATCAGAAGGAAAAACAATGGCAGAACTATCAAGTGAAGATGAAGCATACCATTAGCCACAGAGGAGAAGCATTTCGACACTTAACGGAGCTACTACAATGTCTCTTACCGCATCAGAGCGTATAAAATCGCTGGCTGGAGTCCCCTTTTTCTTTAGTGTTAAAGGAGAGACTCTCACAACAATAGAATCCTCATTTATTACAGAGACAAAACCATCAGGTATCATCTATTTTAAGCGAAATATTTCATCTCTTTCTCAGTTGAAAGAGCTCACTTCACAGATAAACAAATCACACTCCACTGCTCTTTCACGGCATTGACGAAGAGGGCGGACGCGTCAAGCGACTTCCGCAAGGAAGTTGGTCACTTCCGACTGCTGCAGAGCAGGCAAAAATGTCCCGTTTAGAACTGAAGAAAGCGGTCAACTATCTTGGAGAAAAACTGCTCTCTTCTGGTATAAATCTTAACTTCTGCCCCTGTTGTTGACATCTCAGAGAGCGAAGATGATGCAATTATTGGTGACCGGAGTTTTGGAAAAACAGCAAAAGAGATAATATCTGTAGCATCAACAGTAATTAGTGCCTTTAAAGAGTCTCACATACATCCCGTCATTAAACATTTTCCTGGCCACGGCACAACAAGAATCGATTCTCATAAATCACTTCCCACCATTACAAAAACTTTTGCAGCGTTATTAGAGAGTGATATATATCCCTATCTTGTTCTTAAAAACCGTATTGATTTTATAATGACTGCTCACCTTCTCCTTCCTGAAATTGATTCACTTCCTGCCACACTCTCTCCTCAGTGGCATACTATCTTGCGAGAAAAAGTCGGTTTTAAAGGAATTGTTATTACTGATGACTTGGAGATGGGCGCACTTTCACATCTCTCTATTGCTGATAGAGTATCCCTCTTTTATCGTGCCGGTGGCGATATGACTCTTATCTGTTCAGGAGATGAGACAGTAATGCAAGAAGCGTGGGAATCATCCCTTCATTTTCTTGAAGAGAACAGCTC
>JAGLDR010000010.1 GCA_023145475.1 bacterium | reverse complement strand
CCATCTGGTGGTGTAGGAATAGCAGGAGCAGTCACTTCAGGAGGTGCATCATCAGCAATATCATTAAAAAGGTCATCGACAGCTTCATCCGCGGCTTCATCAGTGGCTTCATCAGTGGCTTCATCAGCGGCTGGCGGTTGAGAACTAGAACCAAATGGTGATGCGTCATCACTATCGGCAAACAAATCCTCACCTCCTGAGGATGAGCCAAAGATATCATCAACAGTATCATCAGCTGCACCAAACAAACCATCCATCGGATCGTCAGTTTTTTGAGGCGCCGGTGGCACTTCTTGCTTTTTTGCTGCTGGCGGAGCAACTTCAGAAGGAGTCGCCTCTTGCAAAGGAGGAGTCTCACTTTTAGGTGGCGGCGTGGCTGCCGGTTTAGCTGGCACCTTCTTCTTCACTCGGTAACGCGCCTGGCAAGATGGACACTCGACTTTAACACTTCCCTCTGCTGGAAGGAGTGCATCATCTAGAGTATAGCTGGTTTGACATTTTGGACATCTAATTTTCATTGTATCACCTATTCTGTAATGCTGTATGAAGAAGAGTAAGTTTGCCAACTCCTCTCTTATCATCAATATTATGTTGCATGCTTGCTGTTATAAACAATTGAACTCTTCTGCGAGATAAAAACTGGGCAATATTCTCTTTTGAAAAGAGAACCATATCGCCCTGAAGGGAGAGAAATGAACCCTCCTCAAAGGCAATCTGCTCAACAACCGAAGCTACTATCTCTTTTGAGAGCCCCAATTGAGAGACGATGGTTGCAAGTGGAATTTCACCACTTGACTCTCTCTGCTCCAGTACCTGTTCAAGAAGGGCAAAAACAAACATCTCCCGCGCGTGCTTGTCTTTGTGCATTCCGTCCCAATTGCCAGAGACCAGTTTACCAATGACTCTTTGCAAAAGCTCTCGGTTTTGCATCAAATTCTCCACAAACTCCCCGACATCAAACAGGTGGAGTGTTGTATCCTCGAGTGCAACCACTGAGTAGTTGGCAGGAGCACTGATAAAGGCGCCCTCTTCACCAAAAAAATCACCTTTTTTTAAAGAGGCAAATAGACCGCGACTCTCTCGTCGGACGCGACCACTTTTAATAATATAGGTGCCAGGAGCAATAATACCTGGACGAATGATAAGTTCGCCAGCTTCAAAAACAAGCTCGTTTTCCATACTACTCCTCTTTTACAAAAGTAAACTTTGAAATACAGCTACACGCCTCAATACTCTGCACTAACGCTTCAAAGCGGAGCAGAGCATCGCCAACAACAATATGCTCAAGTTGACAGGCAATATCCTCTGACTCTTCCCGTTCTAATCCAAGAATATCTTGAAAAAATGTTGTAAAAAGACGGTGGCCTTTTATAACGGTCAGTGCAATTGCTATCCCCTCATCAGTCAAAATAATGTGTCCATGCGTTTTGTGAACAACGAGACCTTTTGACACTAACTGCTTCACAGCACCCGTTACCGTTGCTCGCTTAACATTCAAACGGGAGGCGATATCTTTGTTTCGTGCAACCTTATCTTCTTGCATCAAATGATAGATAGTCTCAAGATAATCTTCTTGTGTCGCTGTCAAACGAGGAGTTTCATTCATCATTTACGCCTCTCATCTCTTTTTTCTCAACGAGTGTACCAATATGCATCACTATCTCTTTTGCAATGCTCTCTTTGTGTTGCATTGGCACAATATGACGACTATTTTTGCTCAGCAACACCATCTTATTTGTTGAAGCTCCAAAGGGATTATGCTCTGCATCGATTTTGTTGGCACATATCAAATCTAATGACTTTTTTTCCAATTTCATCAGAGCATTCTGTTCAAGATTTTCAGTTTCTGCAGCAAATCCCACACGAACAACACTCTTATCCATATAAGAGAGTGAGTGCAATAAAATATCTTCAGTTCTCGAAAGTTCAAGCGATAAACCCGCTTCGCCCTTTTTTATTTTTGTTTTTTGTGGAGGCAATGAATAGTCAGCAACGGCAGCGCTCATAACAAAGATTGAGATGTCTTTGCTGTTGTTTTTTACTGATTCTGCCATACCTGATGCCGAAACAACTGAGATAACCTTCACCCCAAATCGTGGCAAACGCGGGAGAGATGCAGCAATAAGTGTAACCTCGTCACCCATTAAAGCAGCATATTCAGCAATCAATAACCCTGTCAATCCTGACGAGCCGTTTGTAAGATATCTAATTGGATCAAGAAACTCTTTTGTTGCACCTGCCGTTATCAACCAGCGCTGAGGCTCTTTTTTTGAATCAACCACAAGTGGCAAAAGTGCATTAACAATGGATTGAGGCTCTTCCATTCTCCCAATTCCAACATCATCACACGCTAGTTCACCCTCGCCTGCCGACAAAACAGAAAAGCCGCGACTGATTAATGTCTCTCTATTTTTTTGAGTAGCAAGATTCAAATACATAACGCTATTCATCGCTGGTGCAATAAGCACAGGCACTGTGGCAGCTAAAACCATTGATGTCAGAAGGTTGTCTGCGATACCGTTTGCAATCTTGGCAATAGTGTTAGCTGACGCTGGTGCAATAACAATTAAATCACTCTCTTGTGCAAGAGATATGTGCGCAATTTTATCATACTCCTCAACATCAAATACTGACACTAACAGCTTGTTTTTACTGAGAGATTCAAATGTCGCACGACCAACAAAATGCAGTGCATTTTCAGTCGCAACAACTGAAACATCTGCCCCCGCCTTGACAAGCAATCGTAATAAAAAAACGCTTTTATAGCAGGCAACTCCACCTGTTACTCCAAGTACAATTTTCTTATTTTTTAATACTCCAAACAAACAGCAACCTCATTCCGCATCAAATAGCTCGCGTTAGTATACCTATTTCTTTCAAAATGTTGAGAAAAATAGAATAAGAAACGATTACACCATATCAGCTCTCCAAAAAACCTTTTCTTGTTGCCTAAATATGAGATGGGAGTATACTACTTAATGGTGGTTTTCTTTTTTTCTTAAAGGGGAGGTTGTTTTGAAGATATTTAACATCTTATTTGCAACAATATTTTTTATGCTTTTTATGCTTTCTTGTGGAAACACTGCGGTGGCTCAAGGAACTCCCTGCCAAACGGTGCAAGATTGCGATGGTGGAATGTTGTGCGTTGATAACATCTGTGTTTCAAACAACCAAAAAACAGACTCTGATGATGGTGGACTCATTCTTGATAGCACCGAAACATACGATGGTGACGAGACATATCCAGATAGCGACACACCCATCTCAAGCAGAAAAGATAGCGATGGTGATGGCATCCCCGATTCTGTCGAGGGAACAGGCGATACCGATGGTGATGGCATTCCAGACTATTTAGACACCGACTGCGATAACGATGGCATTTCAGATGATATAGAGACTCCAAATAATGTTATTGTTGATACAGATAACGACGGCACGCCAGACTATAAAGATCAAGATTCAGATGGTGATTCTATTCCCGATTCTGTCGAAGGCACTGATGATGTTGATGATGATGGCGCATCAAACTATCGAGATCAAGATTCAGATGACGACTATATTCCAGACAGTTTAGAAGTTGGGATGGGCTCCCCTGACAACCCAATTGATTCAGATGGCGATGGAACTCCAGACTATCTTGATATGGATTCTGATAATGATACCGTTGAAGATCGATTTGAGGGAGTCAAAGATATTGACAAAGATGGTACACCAAACTTTCTTGATACCGACTCCGATGGTGATGGAATTTTAGATAAAGATGAACGAGGTGATGGCGAAACTCCACTCGATACCGACCATGATGGACATTTTGATTTTGCCGATCCTGACTCTGATAATGATGGACTTGGTGATGCTCAAGAGGTGTTTTGTACTAATCTTGGAAAAGACGCCAAATTTTACGCTGATGTTGATGGCGACGGATTCAGCGATATGGCTGAAACAGCTGTTGGCTCTGGCGTGTGCGATCCAAATCAGGGCGTTACCGATATGCCAGGCATTAAGTTCTATTTTGAGCTTCCATACAATAAGCCTGAAAAGACTGATGTACTCTCATTTGCCCCAACCGTTAAAATGGCTGATATCTGGTTTAATGTTGATACAACAGGGTCAATGGGTGGTGAAATTGGAACACTTAAAAGTTCACTTTCAAACACCATTATTCCTGGAATTCGTGAACGAATTGTTGATTCAGCTTTTGGAGTTGCATGGTTTAACGATCCTGCATACGATATCTCGTTAAATCCAACAACCGATACCGCTTCGGCACAATCAAAGGTTAATGCTCTTGCTGCCGGCGTCCCTGGCAGCGGTGGAGATTGCGAAGAAAAAGGGTGGCTCTCACTTGCATTAATTGCAAATAGTACTGGATGGAGAGAGAGAGCAATTCCAATGATTATGCATATTACAGATGCAACATCTAAGGATAGTCGCTCTGCTGCATCAACTCCTCTTATAGCAAAAGGAATAAAGGTTATTAGCGTTATGTCATCTGGTGGATGCGGTG
>JAGLDR010000001.1 GCA_023145475.1 bacterium | reverse complement strand
TTCATACAGACATCGTCATCAACAACCGTTCCCGCAGGACAAGAGCCAGATTTGTTGTATTGGCTCGTAATAGTAAATTCACCAATGTACGCTTTTCCACCTCGAAGAGAGAGTGTGCCAACAAAGGCATAGAGATTGTCATTAAACTTACGATCAATAATAAGGCTGACTTCGTAGGTTCCTGGTGCAAGCTCAATCTTTTTTTCTGTATTGAAAGGAAAGACATACTTCAGCACCTCTTTTCTCCCTTGCTTAATGCGGAGAAACAGGTTGCCACTTGGATAGTTATTTCTCAAGTGTAATAGTGCAACTGAAGATGGTACTTTAAGCTCTTGATTTGGAGAATCCATCAATTTTGGCAGTGCCTGGTGTGGCAAGGCCTCGATTGTTCCCATACAATCTGAAAGGAATGGCTTCATCTTTTCGCCATACTCTTTACGCATCTCACACATCGCACCTAAAACCTCAAGAGGTTTATTTTTGTGCTCTTTTTTGATAATAACAATCTTTTGTTCAATAATTGAATCTTTTTTTACTGTCTTTTCTGCTGATCCACAGGAAACTAAAAAGAGTAGTGAAACCAACAACAACCAAGAAAAATGCTTCATAATATCCTCCATAAAAAAACATATACTTTCCTGAACGGCATAAACAGTATACTCTTTGTGCTAGTAAAATAAATTTTTAATGCTCTTTTTTTTCTATATACTTGTTGGGGTCAATATTTTCAGGAGATGAGATGACACTAAACATCGAAGACACTCTTAAGACAGCTCATACAATTGCTGTTGTGGGACTTTCAGATAATCCATCACGAACTTCACACTCAATATCTGCCTATCTGCAGAGGCAAGGATATAAAATTATCCCTGTCAACCCAATGGTCAGTGAAGTTTTGGGTGAAAAAAGTTATAACTCTCTTTCAGATATTCCTGAAGATATCACTATCGACATCGTTAATATCTTCAGGCAGAGTAGGTACCTGCCAGAAATTGCAGAAGAGAGTGTCCGCCGAAAATGTGGGTTCTTCTGGGCACAACAAGGCGTATATCATGAAAAAGCAGAGCAAATCTTGCAACAGGCAGACATTCCCTATATTATGGATTCCTGTATTTTTGTTGAACACAGGATGATAGCTAGATGACAAGCAAGACAACTAAGACAACTGACCAGCAACCAAAAAAATCTCGTGGTGATATGATTCTCACCTCCATCATTGTCCTTATTGTCGGATTTTTGTTTGCGTGGAATATCTTTTCATATTACGCTCCACAACTAAAGCTCGGTGGTAAAGCACTGACAAGTATTAATGGAAAGAATCCCGAAACAAAAAAGAAAATGACAATGAATATTGAGGGGCAACACGCTGTTCTCAACTTTTGGGGAACATGGTGTAGCAGCTGTATCGCAGAGTTGCCTGAGCTCAAAGAGGCAAGCAAGACAGTCAATGTATACGGAGTATTAAAAGCTCCATACAGACGAGGATCACTTGAACGACTGAATGTTTCATGGCCCCATCTGATTGTAAAAGACTCCCTTTTTGTTGATTTTCATATCACCGGAGTTCCCACAACACTTTTAATAAAAGATGGTAAGGTCGACAAAGTTGTCTCTGGCCCCATCACCAACAGTGAGATTCAACGATGGCTCAAAGAATCCTCGCAGTAATTGCACTGGCTTTCACTCTTTTTTCCCTCTCCTGTAACCAACCAATATTTACCTTCTCCCGCAATGTCATCAATGAAGTTGAACCAAATAATGACTATGGCCATGCAAACGGTGAGATTATTCCTGGCACCGTCTACAGCGGAAATATTGCAAAAAACAGCCTGCCTGATGAAGATTTTTTTTCTATTGATGTTGAAGCAGGAGAGCTCTATACCATTCGGCTTGAAACTGACTCAAATTCGCCAATGACACCTGAGGTCCTCATCTCTTCAACCTATTTTAGCTACTACTGGATTGTATCGGGCTCTAAGACAACATTTACAGTCCCTGTCCTTGAAGATGGCAAACTCTTTCTTCGTATTTCTGAAATGAAAAATGATGACAAAGAAGATGAAACAATCTATGGTGGCCCTGGATATTCTTACTGGTTCACCATCTCTCGCGACTCTTTTTGCAATAAAGAATATGATGATATTGGCACTGATGAATCAGTCGATTTTTCACTTGATTCAGGCACAATGCACTATCTTTCATTCACTCCGAGAAGTGGATGGCACGGCATAGAGTCATGGTGCGGGGATAAGAGTGAAAGTGACACATGGCTCACCCTTTTTAACTGCACTTCAAAATTGGTCATCGCAGGCAATGATGATCGAGATGCGATGAGCTCTCTTTTTAATCCGTGGATCTATCGAGAGTTCAAAAACGAACAAAACATGGTCTTAATTACCTCTCCTATCAAACAAGATTTGAGAAACACTACCCCCTTTCAATGTACGGTAAAAACGGTCGCTCAAAAACAAAAAGAGGAGCTAGAACCAAATGATACCTTTCAGTTTGCCAACCAAATTGAACAGAGTGTTATCTCTGGATATTTAGAAGAGACCAACCACATCATAGAGGGTGTAAGGCAGCATGATGCCGACTTTTTCCGTTTTGACACTGAGAAAAAACAGATGGTGACTATTGATATTGATGCTAATCAAACAACAACCATCGTAACAGAGTTGTGGCACTTTTCATATAATTACACCTCTGGATACTATATTCCGCTGAAGTTCAATTCACTTTCAGGCGAAGGAGACACATCATATCGATTGAAGACCTTTACCCCATTCACTCGTGGAATCACCTATCTAAAATTACAAGGTAAAGATAACAACTACACAATATCGACCACTACAACCCCTGTCTCAATCGAACGCGAGGGAGCATTTGAAGAGACCTTTGACAGCGACAAGTGCAGTGGCGTTGTGATAAAGTGGGACGCACCTGATTCGCCCTATAAAGCTCATTTCATCTCATCTGCATCAGGTGAAAACTTGGCTGGCCTCTACATTTTTGCCGATGATGGCTCACCCTACACCCGTTTAGACGACCCAAATCTTCTCTCGGCTGATATTACACTCTTCAAACTTCACACCGGAAAATCGTGGTATATTATGCTCTTTCCTCTCACCTGTGCCGACCCCGACAATGTTGCATTATCGCTCTCTGTTGTAATTGACAAACCTGAACAAATTGACATTCCATTTACCGTAGACAAGAATGAAACAGAGGCAGAGGTCAATCAAACATACCGAGGATTTATTGACTCAGACAACTATCTGATTGAAAACCTCTACCACTTCACCGTTACTAATGATGGTATTTTAACCATCCTCACGGCACCTGACTTTGCAGAAGGTGAAGAAAATCTCAACACAGTGATACGGCTCTATGACGAAAAAGGGGAAAAGGTCGATGAAAACGACAACACCATTTATAACCTGTGGTATAATCGCTACAGTCAGCTTATTCTGAAAGTAAAGAAAGGAGAAAAATACACTCTTTCTGTCAAACCTTTTATGGATGATTCGAGCCACATTCCATCACTTAACATATCAACACACTATATCCTTGACATGAAGTTACGCTAAAGGTATCTTGAAGCGAACTGTGGTCTTAACTGGAGGAACAAAATGAAAAAGCTTTCACTATTAGTCATTTTAGCACTGTTATTTGGGTTTGGATGCACCAAATCAAAAACAGTAACCGATGAAGTTAACGAGTATGTCCAAAAATATCTCTATACAATCAGAGATACCATCGACAGCAAAAAAGGCACTGTCAAAGGACTTTACGATTCAATGCTTTCAGAAAAAATGAAAGAAGCCATCACTCTTGAAGAGTACAAAAATTGGCTGACAGAGCGATATAAAGGGAAAATTGGCAAGAAATTGCGTACAGCCTATGCTCAAATTACCTATAACAAAAGCATAAAAGATCATGATGAAGCTATCTGTTCAACAACAAATGAAGGCCGTATGGCTGGTGCGATGAACACTGATTTATCTCTCGTCTTTAACATTAGACTGATAAAAGAGAATAAGCTGTGGAAAGTTGAACAAACTGACTTAATGGATGAGATTACTGCAGAAAAAGATGAAGATTCTCGTCTTCAAGAACTTCTCAGTGAATACAAAGGACTGCTTAAGATTGAAGAAATTACCGGCAAGCCAATCCGAGACAGAAAAGGATTTGTTGAACTTCGTGGTATGATTTTGAATGCCTCTGAAGATCTTGATATTGTCAAAGCTGGCATCAAACTCTTCTTCAAAGACAGCAGTGGCGATGTGATTTATGCAACAAAATTCACTCCTGTTATAGATATGAGATATGAAGGACTTCGTACCTCACTTCTTCCTGGGAGAGCACAAAGTTTTATATCACGAGTCAAAGATGTGCCTGAGACTTGGGACCCTGAACAACCTCTCCAATTTAAGTTTTATCTTATTGACGGTCAAAAAATCGACAAAACAGAACTTGTCAAAGAGTACAAAGATCGTGATAAGTTGAAGAAATTGATTGAAGAGACAAAAAAGGCTGATGAAGAGGCTCGTAAGCAACTTAAAGAGATGTGGGAACGAGAAAAAGCGCTTAAAGCAAAAATCCAAGAGATGCAAAACCAGTCAAAAGCCGGCAAGAAGTAATCACACGATACCATAATGATTTCTATTGATTACCACATCAACACCAATGTTTATTGACAGGGGGTTTCCTTTGTGCTACAAAAAGTGCGTTTTTGCTGTTCTTTTACTTTTGACAGTCAGTCTTGCTGGACGCGATTATAATCTGGTCATACTGCCTCAACAGGCGGTAAAGGTCGGAGATAAGCAATATCAGTTGATGAAAAGTTTTGACACTTCCATCAAACAGATAAAGCGAAAAATGTACGGACGGCCTGACATAAGAAGCGATATTCTTATCAATGAAGATAGTTATCGTGTGTACGCTTTTTATAACCTTTCGCCATCTGCAAAGTGGCATCGGATGTATATCATCGGACGAGATGGTAAAGTGTGGGCGCGTATCTTCAAATGATCCCGGATCGTCCAAAGGCAGGACAACGGTTTCTGGTTCCGTTAATCTAGGTTCGAATCCTAGTCCGGGATCCATATTTTTCTTTCGCTGCGACCCATTCGTCTAGTGGCCTAGGACTCCGGCCTCTCACGCCGGCAACAGGGGTTCAAACCCCCTATGGGTCGCCACTTTCTTTCGACTGAAAACTTTTCCTTCATATTTCGTTATATCCGATATTTGCTGCGCTCGAAATACGCAAGTATTCCTTCGCTTGCTCAATCATCTATGCCTCATCTGATGAAAAACTAATCAGTCTCACATTTTCGAAGGATAGTGTCAGGTCTCTACATTTTGAATAAATGTGGCGACCTGATACTTCCGATCAACGAATAAACGCAATATTTTATCTACATCAACCAATATAACTGCCAAAATTTCTTCCTTAAAAGTTTTGGTTTTCAAATCAAACATTAAGGAATAACGGAAAACGCAAAACAGCGACTCTTTTTACAAAAAAGATAATACTTTCTCCTATATTTAAGAAAGATGCCAAACAAAACATCGAATAAAATTAGTACGATACGCTCAAGTTATATAAATACATAGACTTGACCCCGTTCCGGCTATTGCAACTCTTCTCCCACTCTCT